>JBGTKC010000045.1:0-10313 GCA_041744755.1 Saprospiraceae bacterium | reverse complement strand
CCGGTGAGGAAGGGCAGCTCTAGGGCGTGTGCGTAGATGGGCACGTCCCAGGCGGCGGCGAGGGCGGCGGCGTTGCCGGCGTGGTCGAAGTGGCCGTGCGTGAGGACGATGGCCTCCGGGGCGCGGCCCTGGTGCTTCTCGCAGACGCCCCGCAGGTAGTTGGCTGCCCCGGCGAGGCCCGTGTCGACGAGGATCCATGGGGTATTTGGCGCACCGACGGCGTAGGCATTGACGAAGGCGATCGGGATGCGGAGGATGTCGGCGGTAACGGCCTCGGTAAGGGGGGGCGTGGGCATGGGGGGCGGTGTGTGTGGCGCGGATAAGCTAGTGCGCTTGTAGGCAACGCGAGGTCCGGGCATTAGGTGCGGTGTGCGTCGCGCCGCCCCGTCCCCGACCTGCTTCCGCCCGTGGGGCGCTGGCCTAAGCGGTACGCGCGTAGAGCTCTGTCGCCGACAACCAACGCCGTCAAGTCGCGTTCACGCAGTCCAGACCTAAATCCACCACCCCCCATGCAAGACATCACCACCGATCAGATCCAGCCCCTCCTCGACGCCGCCCGCCGCTTCGCCACCGATAAGGGCTACAAGATGAACATCGCCATCGTCGACGCCGGGGCCAATCTCAAGGGCTTCCTCCGTATGGACGGCGCCTGGCTCGGCTCCATCGACATCGCGATCAAGAAGGCCAAGACGGCCCGCTATTTCGACATGCCTACCGGTGAGATCGGCAAGCTCTCGCAGCCCGGCCAACCGCTGTTCGGCATCGAGCACAGCAACGGTGGGCTGATCAGCTTCCCGGGCGGCATCCCCCTCAAGAATGAGGCCGGCGATGTCATCGGCGCCATCGGCGTGAGCGGCGGCGCCGTCGACGAAGACCACGCGACCGCCGAGGCCGGGGGTGAGGCACTGAAGTAGTCAGGATCCAGGCGGCGCAGAGCACTTACCTGCTGCTCTGCGCCGGCCGCCCCGCGGTAGTCAAGCCTGTGCGCGCTCGGGGTTCCCTTCGTGTAACTCGTGTTCTAGGATCTGGCCCGCCGCGACTCCACCGCCACGGCCGCCAAGATCAGCGCCCCGCCCACCACACTCCACCAGCCTGGATATTCGTGGAAGAAGAGAGCCGCGATGGCAATACCATAAATCGGCTGTACGCAACTCAACAGGCTCGCCGTGCTCACGCTAAAGTGCCGAAAGCTGTGCAAGAACATCGTGTGTCCGACGGCAGTAGTCAGCACACCCAGCACCAATAAGTAAGGCAGTGCCTCAGCGGGCGGCGCCCAGGGCAGCCAAACGAAGACAGGCATCAGCGCCAGCGCCGTGATCAACACCTGGTAAAACATCAGCACCGAACCATTCACGACGTCGACCTGCGTCTTGACCAATATATTCCGGAGTGCATAGATGAGCGCCGAGCCGAGGCCGAAGAGGATGCCGACGAAGGTGTCGTCGGCGAACGTCAACTCGCCCGGTGCCAACAAGTAGACCCCGACGATGACCAGCAGGCCGAGTCCGATGTGCAGCGGCTCCACGCGTTTGCCGAGCAGCAGCGGCTCCAGCAGCGTGGTCATGGCAGGGTAGGTAAAGAGGACTAGCATCCCAACGGCCACGCTCGAGTATTTGAGGGCGTAGAAGTAAGTGACCCAGTGCAGGGCGAGCAGGAGCCCCGCTGACAGGATGATCCAACGCGGCCGACCTGGAGGTAGCCCGAAGTCGAGCTTGCGGTAGGCGCAGTAAACCCCGAGCAACAGTACCGCCACCGCGCAGCGCCACCAGATGGCCGGCGCCGGTGAGATGGGGATGAAGCGCCCGAGCGCCCCCGAGGTGCTCATGAAGAGCATCGCGACGTTGATGAGGAGTAGGGGGCGCGAGATGGGCGGGGCGGGTTTTGGCGAAAGCCGGCAAAGGAAGCTGCTTCCGGCATCTCTTCACGTCTTAAGGACATAAGTATATACAACGAATGATACAACCGAGTATCAATATCGTATACGATTTAAAAATACGATATATCTTTGGCCCCGTGACATCCCCCTCCTCCCTCTCGCAAGTCCGCGCCCACCTCCTCGACAGGATGCTCACCGCGCACCTCGAGCCCGGCGATCGCATCGCCCTCCCGCAGGTGGCCCGCAAGCTGGGCATCAGCGTCACGCCCGTCCGCGAGGCCCTCACACAGTTGAGTTACAGCGGACTAGTCGTCTATCGCGAGCGTCGGGGCTTCTTCGTGGACGAACTCTCGGCCCCGGAGGCCCACCGGCTTTACCACACGGTGGTAGCGCTCGAGACGGAGGCCGTACGCTTAGCCGAGGCCGGCGAGATCGATCTGGCCGCCCTGGCCGGGCTCAATAGCCAGTTCGCCGTCGCCACCACCGCCGTAGAGCGCTTCCGGCTCGACAAGGCTTTCCACGAGGGTCTGGCGATCTACTTCCGCGGCAGCACCGTGGAGCAACTGCTCGAAGACCTGCGCCTCCGCATTTTCCTCTACGAGCGCGCCTACCTCGAGCACGCCGCCAACGTGCTTGCCTCGGTAGCGCTCCATAATGTCGTCCTCGACGCGCTCCGGGCGGAGGATACCGACGCTGCCCTCTCCGCCTTGCGGCAAAACTGGCTCAACATCGAGCCCGTCCTCGCGGCGGCGGGTGTGCCTCCTCAATAACAGAAATCCCCGACCCATGACCGCTTTCCGCTTCGGCACCTACACCACCCTCGCCGTCGTCGTCGCCATAGCGTTGGTCAACTGCGCCCCTTCCGGCCGCTCCGCGAACCCCACCTCCGCGACCGCTCTGGCCACCACCGCCCCCGATACCGGCCAACTCTTCCTCCCGGGTCTCGTGTCCACGCCCGACCACGACGAGGGCGGCCTCCACGTCACCCCCTCCGGCGAACTCTATTTCTGGCGCCGCCTGCCCGGCGAGAAGCAACAGATTTACCGGCTTTCGCCAAAACCAGCCACTCCCGCGAGCGCTGGCGGCATCCTAACAGCCAGCGACTACAGCCCAGCCCAACGCCTTCCCTTCTCCACCGACCGCGACGAGTCCCCCTTCCTCACCGCCGATGAGCGCACCATGTACTTCGGCTCCGAGCGCGCCATTCCCGGCCGCCCCAATCTCGGCAACTTCGACATGAATGTCTGGGTGACGCGCCGCGCGACGATCGGTGCGCCCTGGTCTGAACCTGAGCCACTGCCACCGTCCTTCAACCTCGTGCAGGCCGCCGGGGAGACTTGGCCCGTCGCTAACGCAAGCCGGATATTTAGCCTCGACGACGAGACGTTTTACGCAAGTACCCAAATGCCTGGTGATTCCGCCTCGCGACTCTACACCTACCGCCGGGACGCGGACGACCTACTCGTGGAGCAGCAGCGCGTCGATGGCCTCTTCGAGGACCCGCGCTACTCCGTGAGCGGCGCCACCCTCTCTCCGGACGGGCAGTACCTATTCTTCAACTCCTACGGCGCACCCGAGGGCGAGGGCGGGGAGGACATTTACGTGAGTCGAAAAGTCGGTGACGGCTGGTCGCCAGCGCGGGCCCTAACTACCCTCAACTCCCGCCACGAGGAGGCCGGCCCGTACGTGTCGCGCGACGGGCGGACGCTGTACTTCAGCCGGGCGTATCTGATCGACTTAGAGACATACGAGTACACGCCCTGGAGCATTTACGAAGTGCCGGTGGCGGCGCTGGGGCTAGAGCACTTGTTTTAAATCCCTTACCTTCCCCTGATGATGGTTCGCGAACAGGTGGTGGCCTACGAGGCCAGACCAACATCTATGCCCTTTCCCCTAGCGGCACAACGAGGCCCGAGACCCTACCGCTGGACGGTGCGGGAGTACCACGCTATGGCGGAAGCCGGCTTCATAAAAGAGGACGTGCGCGTCGAATTAGTCAATGGTCAAATAATTGAGATGAGTCCCATTGGCGCTCTACACGTAGGTTTCACGAGTCACATCACTACTTACCTCACGCTACGGCTACACGAGCGACACACAATTATTGGGCAGAGCCCTATCAACCTCGACGAGACCAACGAGCCGCAGCCCGACGTGTACATCGTCCCGAAGCGCGGCGATGGCTACGTGACCTCCCTGCCGACCCACGGAGAGGCGATGCTCATCGTCGAGGTGGCCGATTCGAGTCTCGATTACGACCTCGGCGATAAGTGCAGAGACTACGCCCGATTCGGCATTCCGGAGTACTGGGTGATCGACTGTCGCGGCCGGCAATTCCATTACTTCGACAGGCCCGATCCGCAGGGATACCGGCGCCACCTCGTTTTGGCGGAAGCCGAATTAGTCCAGAGCAAATTGTGCGGAGACTTAGCAGTGGTGGATCTGATGCCGGCGGCGCCAAGGCTAGAGGCCGGTGCGGAGAAGGAAGTTGTGAGAGGCGAGTGAGGCGTTTTTTTCAACGCAAAGGCGCAAAAGGAGGCACGCAAAGGGCGTAAGGGCTGATTAGGACACTAAGACCCGGATGAATCCAGGCCTACGTTTGAGCATCGCGCGCTACGCGGCTGCGTAGTGTCGGAAACACAATCGCCGGAGCGTGAACGCTTTGTGTCCACACCCCGGCGACTAGAATTTGAAGGCCCGTAGGCGTGCGACGCATCGACCCACGCCCCACTCCTACCGCTTCACAAATCGCACCGAGCGCATCTCGCCCTTGGTGTCCTCGACTACGAGCACGTAGACACCCGCACTGAGTTCGGCAATCGAGACCTGCTCGTTGTACTCGCTGTCCATGAGGGTGCGGACGAGTTGGCCGGTCACGTTAAAGATCTGCGCGCGCTGCACGTCGCCCTCGCCGCCGATGGCGATGTTGACGTAGTCGGTGGCGGGATTCGGCGATATGGCCACGCTCATCTCCAGGGAGGACTCTTCACCGTCGGCGAAGGCCTGGGCGTAGAGCGCGTCGAGGGTCTGAGACGAGGCTAATGGCGCGCCGGAGAGCGCGAAGGTGTTGCGCGACGTAATCGTGATCTGGTCGAAGAACACCTGGTCGTTGTTGGAGGTAGCCTCCACCTGGATGCGGAATTTGGCCGCGCTCGTGAGGGTGTAGTCCGCGGCGCTCAGGGTCGCCGTCGCGACGTAGAAGGTGTTGTTGGCGAAGCCACCCGCACCGGCTACGTAGCGGGCCACGGTCTGCCAGCCGGAGCCGCCGTTGTACTCGACCTTGAAGCTCTTGCCGTTCTCCATCGAGTAGGCGTTGAAGTAGAACTTCACGTCGACAGCACTGAGGCCGCTGACGTTGTAGGCGCTCTGCGTCGTGATCGACGAGGCCACCCCGCTGCCGTCCTGTAGGCGCATCGAGTAGCTGCCCTCGTAACTGCGCGTGGTCTTCGTGCGGATGGCGTCCACGCCGCCCCGTACCCACCCGTCGTCCCCGGTCTCGAAGTAGCTCGCGAGCAACTGCCCAGCCGTACCGCCGCCGCCGCTGCCGCCGGTGGTGGTTACGGTGCGCGTGGCCTTGGCGCTCTCGTTGCCGGCGGCGTCGACGGCGCTCACGCCGAAGGTGTAAGTAGTGCCGGCGGTGAGGCCGGTGACGTTGGCGCTCGTCGCGGTGACGGTCCCGAGTAAGGCTGCGCCGGAGTACACCTTATAGCCCGTCACGCCGACGTTGTCGGTGGAGGCGGTCCAGGTAAGTCCGACGCTCGCGTCGGTGACGTTGACGGCCGCAAGGTTGGTAGGCGTGCTCGGGGCCTGGGTGTCGGTAGTAGTGCCGCCGCCGGTGCTCCCGGAGTAGGCCGCGCCGACGCCCACGGCGTACCAGGCGTTGGTGGTCGCGATCACCTCCGCGCTACCCGCACCGTAGAGGTCGGTGGCGGCCTGGATGGCGCCGGCGCGCGCGCCGGCGTAGTCGGAGTTCGCCGACAGGTAGACGGTCAGGTTGCGGTAGGCGATCTTAGCGGCCTTCGCGCGGCCGAGCCCGGTCACGGCGTAGGCGTTGCCGAGGTCGTTGGTGCCGGACTCGCCGATGGCGAGGATGTAGTACCACTTGTTCTGCACGCCGGAGTTGATGTGGACGCCGCCGTTGTCCCCGGTGCCCGTGTAGTAATTGGTGCCTCCGTAGGTGTCGGGATCGCCGAAGAGGTTCGGGTTGTCCATTGAGCGCAGCGCGCCCGAGCGGTTGATCCCGATGTCGGTCCCCATCTGCCAGTCGTTGCTCCCGGTGGCGTAGTACTCGACCATCTCGCCGAAGATATCGGAGAAGCTCTCGTTGATGGCGCCCGACTCGTTGCGGTATACAAGGGCGGCGGAGTACTCGGTGACGCCGTGCGTGAGTTCGTGGCCGGCGATGTCGAGGGCCACGAGCGGCCCGTAGCTCTTCCCGTCGCCGTCGCCGTAGGTCATGCGGCTCCCGTCCCAGTAGGCATTGACGTAACTGCGGGAGTAGTGCACGTAGCTGAGGAGCTTGCCGCCAGCGTCGTTGTAAGAGTTGCGATTGTGAGTCGTCTTGTAGTAGTCGTAGGTCTGCTCCGCGCCGTAGTGCGCCTGGATGGCAGCTGGGTCGGCGTCGAAGGGCGTACCGTTATCGGTGATGTCGGTGGCGCGGCCGTAAGTGGTGCCGTTGTTCATCGAATAGGTCTCCACTCCGCCGCCGCTCAGGGTCTGGCGCAGGCGGTAGACTCCGGAGGTGAGGTCGACGTTGATGGTCTTGTTACCGTTGTACATCGTCGCGCCGGTCACGGGGGTGTTGACGTGGTGAATGCGCAGATCCTCAGCGAGGAGCTGGCCGGTCGTGGCGCTGATGTACACCCAGGCACGGTAGAGGGGCTCAGCGCTGTAGAGGTCGTACTTGTAGGCGAGCTCCGCGCGGTCAGTGGCGGCGTCGTAGTAGACGACGAGCTCACCCGCGGGGCGCGTGTATCCCTCCGGCGCGTCGGCGCTCTCCCACATAGGACGCTCGACGTGGAGGAGGCGAACGGCGGCGGCCAGACCTTCCTCCGGACGCAGCTGAGGCGTGACGTCGATGTCGCCCGTTTTGGCGAAAGCCCCCGACAGACTGTAGATGCCATCCTTGTTGGCGTGCGCGGTGTAGGTGTAGCCGTCAACCTTGATCCCGCGGTAGGTCTGCTGGTAGGTGACGTGCCGCAGGCCGAGCTCGTCGGACTCGGTTCCGCTGAGGGCGTATTCGACCTCAGCCACATCGGGCGCGAGGGCCTTGATGAGCTCGGTGGCCGCACCGAGGGGCTTTGCGGCGGGGAGGTCGACGAATTGAGGTGCCTCGAGGCGCGGGACCGTCTGGCGGGGGGCTGCCTGGCGGGGGGCTTGCGCCAAAACCGTCGACGCGGTGGCGGCCAGGACAACGAGAAGAGTAAACTTGGTCATGCACTACGATTGAGGAGAAGTGGATTGTGAATTTTGGACACAGCGCAGCCCGGGCGGGCGGGCGAAGCGCGTAATCGTTCGATCGTGGGGTGGGACGGCGGGAGGGAGTGTGTCGGCCAATGGGCCGCAAGTACCTATTTAATTCTTCCCAGGACAGGTTTTGCCTACGTCTGCTAGGCTTGCGGAGTGCAAGTACGTACGAAATTCTGAAGCCGTAAAAATTAAGATACAGAGATGGTCGCCACGGGCCACGCCTTTGTCAATAATTCATTGAACGACAACAGCTTAGTGATGATAACAATTTGACACGACCGCTAGGTTTGCGCCAATCCACAATGGCTCTGTCGTGAGCTTTGAACTCCCCCAAGCAATATGCTTACTTGGCTCGCGCCGCCCGCGCGCACCCGAGGCCCCCGCCAACCTTAAACCTTCTAGCATTCACCAGCCCCTAGCTTCACCCCCTATGGCCGACACCCCGCGACGTTGGTACGACTACCTGCCTCACCCGATCGTGATGCTGCTCGGCATCCTCGTGGCGGTCGCGCTGCTCACGTACGTGCTGCCGGCCGGGAGTTTCGAGCGCGTCGAGGTGGGCGGGCGCCTGCAGGTCGTGCCGGGGACGTACGCCGCGCTGCCTTCGACGCCGGTGGGGATCATGCAACTGCTCACGGCCCTGCCGCGCGGCTACAAGGCGGCCGGTTCGGTGGTGTACGTCATCATCGCGAGCGGGCTGATGTTCGGGGCCCTCGAGCGCACGCGCGCCATCGAGAACGGGGTCGGGGTGCTGGTGCGCCGCGCGGGCGAGGGGAGTCGCGCGGGGGTGATCGTCGGGGCGACCATCTTCTACGGATTGCTCGGCATCTTCGTGGGCTACGAAAACAACATCGCGATGGTGCCGGTGGCGGCGGTGCTGGCGCTCGCGATCGGCGGCGATCTGATCCTCGCCGCGGGGCTCAGCGTCGGGGCCATGACGGTAGGTTTTGGCGCAAGCCCTTTCAATCCGTACACCGTCGGGATAGGTCACCAGATTGCAGGTCTGCCGCTCTTCTCGGGCTGGGAATTACGTCTTGCCTTTTGTGTGCTTGCGCTGGCGGTGACGGCCTGGTACAACCTGCGGTACTACCGACGCCTGCAAGCAGACGGCTTTCGCCAAAACCCGCTGGCCGTGGGGCTCGACACGGAGGGTTTGGCACTGTCGCAACCCCTGGGTAGCTATCAACTCACGCGGACGCACGGACTCGTGATCGGGGTCTTCGTGGCGGGTCTGGCGGTGATGCTATGGGGGGTGTTTACGCACCACTGGTTCCTCGACGAAATCAGTGGCGTCTTTGTAGCTGTCGCCGTCGTCGTTGGCTTCGTCTCGCGCACGCCGGTGAGTGAGCAAGTGGCTCAGGCGCTGCGCTCGGTGGCGGTGGTGGCGCCGGGGGCCTTCATGGTCGGTCTCGCGAACGCCGTGCGCATCGTGATGGACGACGGGCAGATCTCGGACACGATCACGTACGGACTGGCCGGTGCGCTCGAGGGCCTGCCGGACGTGGGTGCCGCCGTCGGGATGGTGGGCGTGCAGACGGTCATCAACCTACTCATCCCGAGCGGCTCCGGTCAGGCGCTGGCTACGCTCCCGGTGATGATTCCGCTCGGCGACCTGCTCGGGCTCACGCGCCAGGTCACGATTGAGGCCTTTCAGTTGGGGGACGGTCTGACCAACTTGGTCAACCCGACGATGGGCGGCCTCATCGCGATGCTCGCCATGTGTCGCGTTCCGCTGGACCGGTGGCTCCGCTTCGTGGCGCCGCTGTTCGGGATGCTGATGGTGATGGGGCTGGTGGTGCTGGTGGGGGCGGTGCTGGGGGGGTATGCTTGAGGGGCGGGTTATGGTGCCGCGGCTATGGTGCCGCGGCGCTCACGCACCCCGCTAATGAACTGTCGCACCTACGCCGCTAGGCTGTAGTAGGTGCCTGCGGTACAGGAGTTGATTATTGACTCGATCCTGTCCCCCAGATGGTCGCAGGTCGTCCATTATGCGCCGCCGCTCCATCATCCTTTCCCCCCTCACATCACCTCCGCGTCGTACACCTTCACCGTGGTCCACTTGTCCTCGTTGCCCTTGACGAAGGCGAGGTGGACTGGGTCAATTTGGTAGGCGTCGTGGCCGGCTACGTCGTCGAACCACAGCACGAGCATATAGTCGAAGGAGTTGTCAACCACGCCGCGGCTCGGGGTGCTCGCCGCCGGGCCGACCAGCACACGGCGCACGCTCGGCGCGCCGGCGAGACTCTGCAGGGCGGTTACAAATTCCTCGCGACCCGCGTCGTCGAGACCGGGTTTGAGCCAGAAGTAGACCGTGTGGGCGAGGCCGGGATTCGTAGACATGGCGGCGGATTGATCGGTGGGAGCCGGGGTGTTTTGCGGAAGCGGAACCTCCTGCGACGGTGAGCCACAACTGCAAAGGATAAGCAAGCTGGCGAGAAGCGAGTAGTAGAGTGGGCGAGCGTGGAAGGTCATAGGTCGGATAGCTAAGCCCGCGGAAGGTAAGCGACGGCAGGTCACGTCCAAATCCCAATACCCCGCTCAGCGCACTTTCAGCACGCTACGCACTCCCGCACTCCCTAGAATCGACTCTCGAAGCCGATGTGGATTTTCGCCCGCTGGAAATCCACCGGGGCGCCACTCCGACGCCCGTAGGCGTACGTGAGGCTCAGCGCACCGGCCTGCGTACCGAGTCTCAGGCCTGCGCCAAAACCCGTGGGCGCGTCACGGGTCGCGCCGCCGCTGTACGGATCGCGCAAGTATCCCTGGTCCGCGAAGGCGAACAGGAAACTCCCGCCGCCGATGAGCAGACGGGTCTCGAGCGTACCGACGGCGTAGGCCTGCGCGCCGATGCTTTGCTCGTCGAAGCCCCGCAGCAGGCGCTGACCCCCGATGCGGTAGAGTTCGTTGCGCAGGGGCTCCTGCTGCCCGAACAGCGCCCCGCCCCGCGCCCGCACCACGGCCACGAGCC
>JBGTKC010000044.1:0-9261 GCA_041744755.1 Saprospiraceae bacterium | reverse complement strand
TCCGGGACCTCGTCGCAGGCGTTCTCGATCTCGGCGGTGCCGAGGCGGTGCCCACTCACGTTGATGACGTCGTCGATGCGGCCCACGATACGGTAGCGGCCCTCGGCATCGCGGCGCGCGCCGTCGCCGGTGAAGTAGTGGCCGGGGTACATGGCGAAGTAGGTCTGGCGACAGCGCTCGTGGTCGCCGTAGGTCGTGCGCAGGATACTCGGCCACGGGAACTTGACCGCGAGCCGACCCTCCGCCACCATGGTTTCGAGGAGCTGGCCTTCGCGGCCCAAGAGCACCGGTTGCACACCCGGCAGCGGATAGCCCGCGAAGGTGGGTTTTTGCGGAAGCACCCCCGCCAGCGTCGAGATCATCATGCCGCCGGTCTCGGTCTGCCACCAGGTGTCGACGATCGGGCAGCGCCCTTTGCCGATGTGCTCGTCGTACCACTCCCAGGCCTCCGCGTTGATGGGCTCGCCGACCGTCCCCAAGACCTTGAGGCTGCTGAGGTCGTGCCTTTCGGCAAAACTGTCGCCCTGCGCCATCAGGGCCCGGATGGCCGTTGGCGCCGTGTAGAATTGATTGACCTCGAGCCGCTCACAGGTCTCCCAGAAACGACCGGCGTCGGGGTAGGTCGGCACACCCTCGAACATGACGCTCGTGGCCCCGGCGCACAGCGGTCCGTAGACGATGTACGAGTGGCCGGTGACCCAACCGATGTCGGCGGTGCACCAGTAGATGTCGCCGGGCCGGTAGCCGAACACGTTGACGAAGGTGTACGTCACGTAGACCATGTACCCGCCGCAGGTGTGCACCACGCCCTTGGGCTTGCCCGTGCTCCCGGAGGTGTACAGGATGAAGAGCAGGTCCTCGGCGTCCATCGGCTCGGCGGGGCAGTCGCTGGACTGGGCGTCGACGGCGCGGTGCCACCAGATGTCGTAGCTGTCGTCCCAGGTCACCTGGCCGCCGGTGTTGCGGTGCACGAGGTTGACCTCCACCGTCGGACATCCCATCGCCAGCGCCTCGTCGACGATTTCTTTGACGGGAATCACCTTCGCGCCCCGACGATTGTAGTCGCTACAGATGACGGCCTTCGCGCCGGCGTCCACGATCCGATCCGCGAGCGCCTTGGCAGAAAAGCCTGCGAACACCACCGAGTGCACGGCTCCGATGCGCGCGCAGGCGAGTACGGCTACGGCCAGCTCCGGGACCATCGGCATGTACAGGATGACGCGGTCGCCCTTGCCGATCCCGAGCGACTTCAGGCCATTCGCCGCGCGGCAGACCTCACCGTGGAGTTCAGCGTAGGAGATGTGGCGGGTTTTGGCAAAAGCCTCCTCGTCGGACGGCGCGGCATTCGGCTCCCAGATCAGGGCGATATCGTCCCCGCGACCGGCATCGAGGTGGCGGTCCAAGGCATTCTCGGTGATGTTGAGTTGGCCGCCGACGAACCACTTGACGTCCGGCTCGTCGAAGTTCCACTCGAGGACCTTATCGTACGGCTTGCTCCACTGAAAAGTCTTGGCGATGCCGTCCCAGAAGGCACTCGGATCGGCGACGGACTGTGCGTAGACCTCGCGGTAGTGGGCCTTGGAGGTGATTTGGTGGTCGTAGATGGACATGGGGGTAATGTAGTGCGGCGGGCGTTTTCCATTCGATCCAGCACAGCCGCCGGGCTGTTACCCAGGCTATGTCCTACGATTTTAAGGCTGAACTGCGGCTGACCTCGGCTTTCGCCAAAACCCGCCCCGCCTCTCCGCTGGCCATGGCGATTACTTTCAGGGAGTATCCGGAGGTGCTGACGCGCGCCGAGCTGACCGTAGCCGGGGCAAAGGGCACCGTAGAGGTGCGGATGCTGGCGCAACACTTTTTCGCCGGGCGGCTGCGGCCGGAGATGATCTTCGACGGGGAGGTGGGCGGCGAGACGGTGGCGCGGGGGATCGTGAGTAGCGTCGAAAATGAGGCCTTGGCGCTCGGCGAAGACATCCACCCAGATAGCGTTAATCTGCACCGCTACCCTACCGATATCTTGGCGCGGATTGACGCTGATTTCGGACAGCAGGCGCCCATCGCCTTTCGGGAGCTGCAGGAGGTGATCGGCGAGACACCCTCGGTGCGGCAGCCGCGCATCATCCGGGGGATACTGTGGGTAGCGAATGGGGATATGGGCAAGCTCGACGAGGCTATCGAGCTGGCCGTGCGCGACTACCGAAATCTGCTTACGGCGGCGGAGTACGCGCCGGGGGCAGATGGAAGAGCTGAGTGGGTGCGAGACTTGACTGGCGGCTTCTGAGGGTCGTCCTGCGGACGGATGTGACTCACCGCGGTGGCGCGGTGGCGCGGTGGCGAGCGCATCAGCGTGACGGCCCCCCGCCCGCGGCACCCGTCGCCACCGAAAGCTCAATCTTTACCCCATGAAGTCCCTCCAGCTAGCTGTCGCACTCCTCATCACCATAGCCCTCCTCAGTTGCGTCCCCAAGCGCATGATCCCGAGCAATCAAACCCCCATGTCCTTCGCCCCCAACCCCATCGTCGCCCACCGCGGCGCCTGGAAGGCCGAAGGCTTTCCGGAGAACTCGCTCGCGTCCTTACGCCACGCCATCGCGCTCGGCTGCACCGGCTCCGAGTTCGACGTCTGGATGACGGCCGACGACAGCCTCGTCGTCAACCACGACGCTGAGCACGGCGGCCTCAAGATCGAGGAGAGCACCTACGCGCAGCTCGCCGCCACGCCACTCTCAAATGGTGAGACGCTACCTACGCTGAGTAGCTACTTATTAGAAGGCTTGCGCCAAAACCCATCCACCCAACTCGTGTGTGAAATCAAGCCCTCGGGCATCAGTCCCGCACGCGGTGAGGAGATCGCGAGACGCACCGTGGCCCTCGTTGAATCCGTCGGCGCGCGCCCCCGCACCATGTACATCAGCTTCGGCTACAACATCTGCCAGGAGATCTTGCGGCAGGACAAGCGGGCCCACATCGAGTACCTCGAGGGGGACAAGGCCCCGGCACAGATCCACGCCGACGGCCTCGGCGGCATAGATTACCACTTCTCGGTCTTCCGCAAGCACCCGGAGTACATCCCGGACGCCAAGCGACTTGGCCTCACCCTCAACGCCTGGACCGTCAACAGCGAGGAGGATTTGATGTGGCTCCTCGGCGAGGGCTTCGACGCGATCACGACCAATGAGCCGGAGCTGGGGCTGGCGCTCTACCGGGGGCGGTAGGCGGGATTTCGAATGGCAAAGTCGAAATTTAAAATGCGCTGCCGCGACGGGCGACCTGGTGCACGAAAGCACTATCATCGCGGTCTCACCGTGCTTACGCCGAACAAAATTCTTCGTGACACTTCAGGAAAGTTTATTATAATTTGGCGCACTCCTCATAATCTAGTCCCGGTCCGCATGCTAAATCCACTACGAATACTCATTCTGCTGTTTCTCGGAAGCGTGAGCGTTTTGGCGAAAGCCCAAAACAGAGACACCGTCCTCCTCGACTTCGGGACCGTCGCCTCGCCGGCGCCCTACAACAACCTTACCGACGCGCGCTCGGTCGTACCGGTGGCCCTCGCCAATACCAACAACGCTGCCACGGGCTACTCGCTCATCATCACCGACGTCTTCAACGGCGTCAACACCGGCGGGACGACCGCCCCGGCAGCGGGCATAAATCTGGCCAGCACAGCCACCGGCGATAGCTTCTTCGGGAACACCGGGGCCTTTAATGGCGCCACGGAGCCCACGGGGGCCTTCGAGCTGCGGGGCCTGAATCCGGCGCTCACCTACGACTTCACCGTCTTCGCCTCCCGTACCGGCGCCACCGACGTGCGCGAGGCCAAGTACGTGCTGCGGGGGATGACCTCGGACAGCGCCAACCTCAACGGCTCCAACAATACGGACCGCGTGGTCTCGCTTTCGCTAAAACCCGCCGCCGACAGCACCATTTCGGTAACGGTAAGCCCCGGACCAAATAACGACAACGCCTCCAAGTTCTACTACCTCGGCGCCATCCGCGTGACTTACGACAAGCAGGGCGTACCTGTCGCCGTGACCACGCCCGCCGACACCTTCCTGATCGACTTCGGGACAGTGCTCTCGCCGCGGCCCTGGAACAACGTCACCGACGCCACCAAGGACACGACCATCACCCTGATCGACGAGGAAGGACGCCCGACCGCCGTGACCCTTCGCCTCGTGGACGCCTTCAACGGCGTCAACACCAACGGGACCCAGACCCCGGCCCCGGCGCTCGGCCTCCCGGGCACGGCCACCGGCGACAGCTTCTTCGGCAACACCACCACCTTCGGGGGCAAGGTCGAGCCCACTGGCGGCGTCGAGCTCGCGGGCCTCGACCCCAACCTCGTATACAGCCTCCGCCTCTTCGGCTCGCGCGCGGCTACCGACAACCGTGAGGCGCGCTACGCCGTGACCGGGGCCACCACGGATAGCACCTTCGTGGATGGGGCCTCGAATACGGACCAGATCGGGGAGGTGTCCCTGAGGCCCACCAGCGCCGGCACCATCCGCGTGATCGCCTCGGCGGGTGCGCGCAATACCAACGGTTCGAAGTTCTACTACCTCGGCGCGATGACCGTGTCTACAGACCCGACGCAGGCCGGGCTCGACTCGGTGCTCGTTGACTTCGGCGCCACGGCCAGCCAGGCGCCCGCGCCCTGGAATAACATCACCAACCCGTCCAACGGCGCCATCGCGGACCTCATCAGCGCCCGCGGCTTCGCGACCGGCTACGGGATCGCGGTGGTCGACTCGTTTAACAACGTCAATACCTCCGGGACCTCAAACGTGGATCCGGCGCTCGGCATTCACCCGGCCGCGGCCGGCGATAGCTTCTTCGGGAACACGACCGTTTTCGGGGGGCAGGTGCAGCCGACCGGCGCCGTGGAGCTCACCGGCCTCGATACTGCCATCGCGTACAGCGTGTCGATGTTTGCCTCGCGGACGGCCACCGACAATCGGGAGGTGCGCTTCGTCTTCGAGGGCGCCACCGTGGATTCGGCCTTCCTCGACGCGGCCAGCAACCGCGATCAAGTGGCTACGGCCCGTCTCAAGCCGGACGCGCGAGGCAGGCTACTCGTCACCGCCTCAGCCGGACCTAAGAACGAAACGTCGCAGAAGTTCTACTACCTCGGTGCGCTCGTGCTCACCTACCCCCAGCAGACGCCAACTGGATCGCGAGAGTTGACCTTGCTCGACCCGAATGGCGGCGAGGTGCTTCAGGTCGGTAAGACCTTCGACATCGAGTGGGAGAGCCGCAATGTCAGACGCGTAGCGATGGCCTACTCCGTGGACTCGGGCGCGACCTACACGCCGATCGACACCGCGGATGCGCTCGTGAGGCGGTACACCTGGACGATCCCCGCGGCGGCATCGACCCGTGCGTTGGTGCGCATCTCCGAGGGCGCCGTCGCGGACACCAGCGATGCCGTGTTCACGATCACGAGCGACACGACGACCTGCACGATAGTGGTCATCGGCTCGTCGACCGCAGCCGGGACGGGCTCCTCGACGCCGGACAGCTCGTGGGTAGGACGTTTTCGCGAAAGCATCGCCAGCGACAACACCAAGTACCGTGTCGTGAATCTGGCGCGCGGCGGCTACAACACTTTCAACCTCCTGCCCACCGGCTCGACCCTCGGCCAAAACGTCGGCGTGGCCCCCGACACGGCGCGCAACATCACCGCCGCCCTCCGCGAGAAGCCCTACCTCATCATCGTGAATCTCCCGTCGAATGATGCGGCACGCTTCTTCACCGTGCAGGCGCAACTGCGCAACTTCGGCGTGATCGACTCGGTCGGGCGCGCCGGCGGGGCCCGCGTCTTCATCACGACCACGCAGCCGCGCAACTTCGCCAACGCGGCCCAGATCGACAACCAGCGCGCGGTACGCGACTCGATCTTCGCCCGCTACGGCGAGCGCGCCATCGACTTCTGGACGCCCCTGGCGGCCCCGAGCGGCTTCATCGTCGACACGCTCGACTCCGGAGACGGCATCCACGTCAATGACAAGGGCCACCGGCTACTCTTCAAGCAAGTCCGCACCAAGCAGCTCGACACATTGAGCTGTGCGCTGATCAGTAGCGTGCGCGAGAGCGTACAGCGCGCCGAGCGTTACGGCGTCAAGCTGTACCCCAATCCGCTGCAGGGCGAGCGCGTCTACCTCGACCTCGGCACCTTCGCGGGCTCGGGCGAAGTGGAGGTGACGTGGCTGGATGTGTTGGGGAGGGGCCTTTCGGCAAAACGTACGTTCCGGGCGCAGGCTGGTGGCGTGATCGCGTTGGAGCGTCCGGCAGGGGTGAACGGGCGACAAGTGTTGTACTGCCGAATCAACGAAGTGTCTAGCGGGCGGGCGGTGGTGGTACCGGTGGTGGCGGAGTAGGGGGGCAATGGTTGAATTTTTGAAGGTTGAATTTTTGAATGGGCTACAGCTAGGGAAGCGTAACTTGCAGGTCAACCTACTACAGCCCGTTTACTATGTCTCCTGAGGTCATAAACGCCCGTCTCCGCGCCATCGAGACCGAGTGCGAGATCCGCATCGTGTTCGCTGTCGAGAGCGGGAGCCGGGCCTGGGGTTTTGCCTCGCCTGATAGCGACTACGACGTGCGGGCGGTCTTCATTCGCAACCCACAGCAGTACCTACGCATCAACCCACCCCGCGAAGAGCTGAGCTTTCTCGACGGAGATTTTGACCTGTCAGCCTGGGACTTACGCAAGTTCCTTCGCTTAGCGAGGGGCTCCAACCCGACGCCCTTCGAGTGGTTGCAGTCGCCGATCGTGTACAGTGGCTGGCACAAGGAGATGGCGAGCTTGCTTGTTACGCTGAGGGACTACTCCCGGCGGGGTCACCTCCTCAATCACTACCGCAGTCTGGCACGCGGCAGCTGGGTGGCCTTCGACGCGGAGGGGGTCGCGCGCCTCAGGAAGTTCTGTTACGTGCTGCGCCCCCTGCTGGCGGCACGATGGGTCGTGGAACGCGAGATGATGGTGCCGCCGATGGCCCTCGAGCCGCTGCTGGTGATGCTGGACGGTGCGACGGCTGGGCTACGGACAGCCGTAGATCACCTGGTGGGTCTGAAGATGACCGTCGGCGAAGACCACGTCGAGCGCTTGCCAGAGATAGTCATCGACTACGTCCGCGAAACCCTGGACTACTTGGACCAGCAAAAATTCCCGAATACTCCCCCTTCCAATTCGATGGATCTCGACACCTTCTTCTGGAAGTCCATCAGCGGTAAGTGGTGACGGTTGCTGAATTGCGCGCCAGCGGCACCGTCCTCCTCGACGTGGTATCGGGCAGTCACGCCTACGGACTGGCGACGGCTACGAGCGACGTTGACGGGAAGGGCGTTTTTTGTCTGTCGCGGGCGGCGCTTTTCGACCTCAGCCGCGTCGAGCAGATTTCGGACGAGCGCAACAATCCCAACATCCTCGAGCTGCTGGCCACGCCTCCGGAGCAGGTGTTGACGCGGCACCCCGCCATGCTGAGGCTTTCGCCAAAACTCTTCCTGTCGTGACGCTGCGAGCAAACCCTCGGGCGCTACGCCTGGTCGCAGATCCGCAAGGCGCGCGGGCTCAAGAAGAAAGCCGTGAATCCGCTGCCGGAGGAGCGCAAGACGCTGTTGGAGTTTTGCCACGTGCTGGTGGGTGCCGGTACGCAAGCGCTGGTGGATTGGCTGGAGGAAAGGGGTTTTGCGCAAGAGCGCTATGGCCTGGCCGAGGTGCCCAACGCAAAGGGGGTCTATGCCATGAACGTCGACCCGACGGGAGCCCTTGGCTACGGCGGCGTCATCAGCGGCGCGGCGGCCGACTCAGTGCGCCTCTCGAGTATCCCGAAGGGAGAGCCACTGACGGGCTACCTCCACGTCCTCGTCGATGGCTACTCACAGCACTGCCGCGCCCACCGCGAGTACTGGGACTGGGTAGACAAGCGCAACGACGCCCGCTACACCGCCAACGTCGAGCAGGACTGCGGCTACGACGCGAAGAGTATGATGCACGTCTTTCGCCTGCTCGACATGGCTGTCGAGATCTTGCGGGACGAGGAGATCAACATACTCAGGCCGAATCGGGAAGAACTGTTGGAGATTCGGTCGGGCGCCTTTGCTTACGAGGGGCTATTGGCTAGGGCTGAGGGGAAGATGCGCGAGGTGGAGGCTGTCGCTAAAACGAGTGTGCTCCCGGAGGTGCCGGATGCGAGGGAGATTGAGCGGGCGTTGGTGGACGTACAGGAGGAGATTTTTGGTGGGGATTAACCTGCGGGTGCACTGCAGGCCGAGGTCGCCCTAGCGGGAGGGTTCCGCGTGCTTATTGACTTTGACAGAATAAATGCCGTTCTCATTGCCCAGCCCGGAACGGGGCGCTGGCGCTCACCCTCGCCAGACAACTCAGGATAAGGCAACTCCCGCAAGCGGGCCCCTCTTATCCTTCGTAGCTCATGGCGGACCTACCGGCCCGATGCGTTGGTAAAGCTCGTGTAAGTGGGCCGGCAGGTCCACCATTCGAGAGGCCAGTCCACACGCCGAAGCCGCAGGCCGACAGCGGGCGGGCTGGGCGAAGAACGGCGAAGCCAGATCCACGTCCCGGGCTTATTTCTGTCAAAGTCAATTAGCCCACGGCATTGCACGGGCAGTCGTGTGCGGGCGGCAGACCGGAGCCTTGGGCTCACTTTTTGGCTTTGGGCTTGCTCGCGACCTTACTAGTCGCCTTGGTGGTCGACTTGCCGGCAGCTTTTGGGGAAGCCTTAGACGCGCTGGCTTCTGGTGCCTTTGCGGGTGTCTTTGTCTCTTTTGCCATGGCCATGGCCTTTGGCTTTGAGGGCTTAGTGGGAGATTTGGCTTTGGTAGCCTTTGTCGCTTTTGCTTTCTCGGGCTTAGCAGTGGGTGCCTCTGTATTCTCCTGCCCGCTTGTACCCTTAGACTTTAGCCCCTTTTTTAGTTCAGCGGCCTTTCCCGCTCCCTCACTTTTCGCCTTTCCACTCTCCGACTCTCCAGCTTTCTTAAGCCTCGCCTCCGTCTTCGGCGCAGCGGCCATGACTCTTTGCGCGACGGCCTCACTCTTCGCGGCGTCGTCTTTCTCCCACTCGCTGGCTTCGCGGGGGGCTTTCGGGGCGGCTTTCTGGCGCTGGGTAGAGGCCTTGCGCTCGGCTTTGGTTTTGGCCTTTGGTGCAATGGCAGCGAGGGCGGCCTCGTCGGCGGCGCGGCGCTCGAGGCCGAGTTCGCTGCGCAAGAACCGGCCGGTGTGGCTCGCGGCGACCTCGG
>JBGTKC010000043.1:0-5670 GCA_041744755.1 Saprospiraceae bacterium | reverse complement strand
TTGGCTCCCGGACCAAGCGGAGCGCAGAGCCGGGAGCCAAATCGGATAAGGGGGGCCGGGGGGGTTACAAACGCATGACGCGATCTTCTCCCGCGAAAAGACGGCAATAATTAGTCATAGCTAATCAACCCACAACGTGAGTACAGCCAACTTAACGGAGCTGCCCGTGCACTGCCGCAGGCTACACTACGAGGAACCCTCCACGGTAGTAGCTCCCGCCTTTTCGTCGCTTCGGTAGCGCACGTCCGTCACCGCCCCACCACCCCAAACCCATAACTCGACCGCGTCTCGTACCGCTCTCCAGGTCGCAACACCGTCTGCCCAAACCCCTCCTGGTTGATAGCATCCGGGAAGTGTTGCGTCTCCAAAGCGAAGGCCGACCGGTAGTCATCCTTCGCGCCGGACTTGAAGCCGTTTTGCCCCTTCATGAAGTTGCCGCTATAAAATTGTAGGCCAGGCTCTTGGGTGTAGACCTTCATGACGATGCCCGATTGATCGCCGGTCACTGTCGCTACGGCTTGTTGGCCGCCGATCACGGCTTCGTTCAGCACGAAATTGTGGTCGTAGCCCTTACCGAAACGTAGCTGCTCGTCGTCGGCACCGATGCGCTCGCCGATGGTGTGGGGAGCGGTGAAGTCGAAGGGCGTGTCCGTCACCGAGGCTTGGCTACCGACGGGGATCAGGGTCGCGTCCACTGGGGTGTACTCGCTGGCTGAGATCTGGAGGGTGTGTCCGAGGATCGTCCCGCTGCCCTCGCCGTTGAGGTTGAAGAAGGCGTGGTTGGTGAGGTTGACGGGCGTCGGCGCATCAGTTGTGGCAACGTAGTCGATGTTGAGTCGCCGCTGGTCGTCGACGGCATAGGTGACGGTCACATCGAGATTGCCGGGGAAGCCCTGGTCGCCGTCTGGTGATAGGTAGTGGAAGACGATGGTCCGGGTGTCGGGTTGCGACACGTCCCAGACCACGCGCTCGAAGCCCTGCCCGCCGCCGTGCAGCGTATGCAGGCTATCGTTGGTGGGCGTGGAATAGGTTTTGCCGTCAAGGCTAAAAGTGCCATTCGCGATGCGGTTGCCGACCCGCCCGATGGTCGCCCCGAAGTAGGGTTCCGTAGACGAGACGAAGCCTTGCGCGCTGCCCATCCCGACCACGACATCTGTCATCTGCCCATTTATGTCTGGCACCCAGAGGCCTACGACGCGACCGCCGTAATTGGTGAGGGCTACCTCGATGCTGTCTGCTTTGATCCAGTAGAGCCCCACCGTGCCCCCGTCGATGACTTCGGAGAATTTGGTCGGGTCTAGACCGCGGTAGACTTCGCCCGAACTGTTGACGGCGGGATCTGTGCTAGGCGAAGCGCAACGAGTGAGTAGGAACAGGAAAAGGGGAGCGAGTAAGGCAAGTTTCATACTGGAAAGAAAGGTGGTTTTCTTCAACGCAAAGGCGCAAACGCTGCGCGGCGCAAAGGGCGCAAGCCTTTCGGACGGCACTGCACCATGGCCGTCCAGCTTTGCGCCCTTTGCGTGTCTTCATTTGCGACTTTGCGTTGAGCGTCGCAGACAACGTCTTCACTGGACCTACCCAAAATGCGCCCGCATCACCCCCTCCTTATTCTCCCGCAGCCACGCCAAGTACGCCGCTGCCACAGGCGAGAAAGTGCGCCCACGCAACCACGCCAAGCGCCAGAGCGAGGTGACCGGCAAGCCTTCCACCGGTACGATCTCCAGCGCCCCCGTCTCCAGTCTCTCTCGCAGCCCAATGATCGGCATCACCGAAAAGCCGAGTCCCGCCAGCACCGCCTGCTTCACGGCCTCATTACTCGTCAGCTCCATCTTCTTGACCACCGACAGCTCGCGGGATTTGAAGAAGCGCTCCATCGTGCGGCGCGTGCCCGAGCCCGACTCGCGGTAGATGAGCGGGAGATCGGCGAAGAGGGCGGCGGGAAACCGCGGGATCATGGTCTGGCCCCGCGGCTTCGAGGAGACCTTCTGCACCGACCACTGGCGTTGCCGCTTCGAGTCCGTGGCTGGTATGCCGGTCACCAAGGACGACATCATCTGGCTCCTCCACCGCGCCCACGAGCTCGGCATCGACACCATCAAAACCGAAAACCTCTACGAATTCGACGGGAAGATTGGCTTTTCCCTGGCGCAGGGCCACTAGACAACGCCAGTGGCCCGTCCTGCGATTTGCCAAGTCGCAGGACACATCACTCACTTCGAAGCAGGATTGGCCCGGCTGGTAATCACTTTCGATTTGCGGACAGTGGAGCCGGCCGTGGCTTTTTTTCCACTTCCAGCCCCCGGATGCGGAGCCAACCCCAATAGTAACGCGAGCCACTCAGCTCCGTGTCTCAAGGCGCGAAGCGCCTAAATCTCCGTGGCCCTCTGTGCTCTTCAGTGCCTCTGTGTTAAAATCTCCCCAGCACAGCCCACCGAACTACCCCTCCACCAATCAATCAAACAAGCTCTCATGCAAAAGCAACACGCCTTCACCCTGATCGACGGCACCTTCTCCGTCGCCGACGCCCACAACATCCTCGACACCTTGCTCGGGGCGAAGATCAAGTTTCACAAGAGCCACAAATTTAGTCTCGAGGAGCGCCACGGCCGCGACCACCTCGACTGCAACTCCCGCGTCGAGCAACTCCGCGCCTCGCGGGAGGAGCTTCAAGACTTCATCGATCAGTTAGGAAAGGACGGCATGGAGATGGAGATCACGAGCGAGGTGAAGATTAAGGTGACGAAGAAGGAAGGGGTAGTGGCGTAGCGAGGATGTCCAACGCAAAAGCGCGGGCGCTGCGCGGGGCGCCACAGGCGCAACGGGCGCAAACCTTTCTGGGTGGCACGTCGTGAGCGATGTGGCGTCGTCTGGAGGGGTTTGCGCCTTTGCGGTCTCCGTTAACGACTTTACGTTAGTACCACCGCACCAGCGCTCGCCCGACGGCCCTCTCGCGCGCGCTACATTGCCGCCCGTGTCCGCCCGCCTCACCAACCTCGCCCTCCTCGCCGGACCCCTCGTCACTATACTCCTTTATCTCGGCGGGTGGCCCGCAGACATGGGCGTAGAGGCGCGTCTCGCCCTCGGGATCACCATTTGGATGTCGCTGTGGTGGGTCACGGACGCTGTCCCGATGGGCGTCACGGCCCTCGTGCCCACCCTGACCTTCCCGCTGCTCGGGATCCTCGACGGCAACGAGACGGCGGCCGCGTACGCGCACCCGATGGTGTTCTTATTCCTCGGCGGCTTCCTCGTGGCGCGGGCCATGGAGGTGGTGAGGCTCCACGAGCGCATTGCGCTGTGGGTCGTCCTCAAGCTCGGCGGATCTCCGGCGCGGGTGTTGCTCGGGTTCATGGTGGCGACCGCGGTCCTGAGCGCCTGGATGTCGAACACCGCCACGGCCGTCATGATGATTCCACTGGCGTTGGGCACGGCGAGTTACTTAGGCGTGGACGAGGAAGGACGCTCGGCGGCGCCGCCCTTGCTCCTCGGCGTGGCGTACGCGGCGAGCATCGGCGGGCTCACCACCATCCTCGGGACTCCTACCAACGGCATCATGGCCTCCATCGTGCGCGATCGTTACGAATACAACCTCGGCTTCGCGGAGTGGCTCAAGTATGGCGGGCCGGTGGCGATCGTCTTGGTGGCGGCCACGTATGCGTACCTCTCGCGGGTGTCGGGCTTGCACCGCCGCGACGGCAAGGAGACGCTCGGGATGGTGCAGCAGGCTTACGCCGGGCTCGGCGAGGCGAGTGCGGACGAGCGCAAGGTGGCGCTCGTGTTCGGGGGCATGGCGCTGGCGTGGTCGCTGCGCCCTCTTTACGAAGATTTCATCCCGCTCACCGACCCCGGGATCGCCGTGATTGGCGCGACGCTGGTGTTTGCGCTGCCGGGCGGGAGCCCCGGGGGGCGCGTGATGGACTGGGCCGAAGGCGTGCGGATTCCGTGGGGCGTACTGCTGCTATTTGCCGGCGGTTTGGCGCTGGCCAAGGGTTTTAGCGAAAGCGGGCTGGCGGACTACCTCGGCACTAAGCTCGCCGTGATCGGGGTTTTGCCGAAAGGCGTCGTCATGCTGCTCGTCGTGGGCTTCGTTAACTTCCTCACGGAGGTGACCAGCAACGTGGCGACGGCTTCGGTGATCCTGCCGATCTTGGCGTCGATGGCGGAGACCACGGGCATCGATCCAATCTCGCTAATGGCCGGCGCCACGCTCGCCGCGAGTTGCGCATTTATGCTCCCGATGGCGACGGGTCCGAATGCAGTGGTGTTTGCGAGCGGCGAGCTGACGGTGGCTTATATGGTGAAGCGTGGCTTCGTGCTGAATATCATCAGCATCGTGGTCGTGAGTGCCTGGATGTGGGTGTTATCGTGAGAACATCCCGCCCAGCAGCTGCGTCCCCATCGACATCAGGTCGTCGGAGCTGTTGCCGTCGCCGTTGCGGTCGAGCACGGCGTTTAGGAAGCGATTCGAGGTGCCGGCCTGCTGCGGGGCCGACTGCGGTCCGCCGAACATGCCGCCGCCGCCGAGCACGGAGCTGAGGATATCGGCGATTCCGCCGCCGCTGCCTTGTTGCGGTTGTGACTGACGGGCCTTACCGAGGGCACCCATGACGAGGGGCGCGAGCATGATCATGAGTTGGCCCACCTGCGCCGAACTCATCCCGGAGCTCTTGGAGACCTGATCGGCGACGCGGCCGGTCTTGTTGCCGAGGATGTGCTGGAGAATCCCCATGCCGTTGGTGGCGCGTCCGTTGCCGAAGTTGGGAACAGCATTGCCGCCGCCGCCGCCTAGGAGAGACCCAATGTTGTCGAGGAGCCCGGCATGATTGTCGCGCTCGAGGGCGGTCTCGATCTGGCGCGCCTGACTAGGGTCGCGCTGGACGTTGCGAGCCATGGCGCCGAGCAAGGTCTGGACTACGCCCGCGGTCGCGGTCTGGGTCTGCTGGGGCGTGGCGCCCATGCGCTGGCCGATTTGGTTGACGGTCTGCGGGTCGAGTTGGCGGGCGAGGATTTCGAGTGGACTCATGAGGGGAGTAGGTTAGGGTGTTTGTTTGAGATGTAGCGCCGCAGTGGGCAGCTTGGTTCAGGGTAAGCCAAAGGCTTCGAGCCTATGCTACGGAAGTGTAGGTGCGGACCGTATTGTGGCGGTGCGATATTTTTTTTGTCGTCCGGGAACCTTTGCCACCCTATTCAAGTTAGACCGATGTATGCCGAAAGCGGCGTGTCGCCGCGGGCTAAACCACAGCATCAGGAGTACTATCACCCTCGTGCGAAAATTCCGCGTTTCTTTGTCTTGCCGTTCTCATCGGCCCGGGCGTGTGCTCGTGCTTCACGAGGACTACGTTTTTTCACTTTTCAGTAGTTGTTTTAATGAACATTTTTGTTGCTAGCCTCAATTTCTCGTCCACGGACGACGATCTGCGAGCGCTTTTTGAGCAGTTCGGGTCGGTAGACTCAGCCAAGGTCGTCCTCGACCGCGAAACCGGTCGCTCGCGCGGCTTCGGCTTCGTCGAGATGTCCGATTCCGAAGAAGCTAACGCTGCCATCGAGCAGCTAAACGACGCCGATTTCGAAGGCCGGAACATCATCGTCAAGGAAGCCCGCCCCCGCGAGGAGCGCGGTCCTGGCGGCGGGGGTGGAGGATTCAACCGTGGTGGCGGCGGTGGCGGTGGC
>JBGTKC010000042.1:0-20475 GCA_041744755.1 Saprospiraceae bacterium | reverse complement strand
CTTGCGGGCGGCGTTGAGGAGATTGACCGTCCCGACGATGTTCGTCATGATGAAGGCCGTCGGATCGGTGATCGAGCGGTCGACGTGGGACTCGGCGGCGAGGTGAATGACACCGTCGGGCTTCTCCTCGGCGAAGAGCGCGTCCACGGCAGCCGCATCGCGAATATCGACCTTGCGGAAGCTGTAGTTAGCCGCGTCCTCGACGTCCGTAAGATTCTCGAGATTGCCCGCGTAGGTGAGGGCGTCGACGTTGACGATCTGGGCGTCGGGATACTTATTAACGAGTAAGCGGACGACGTGCGACCCGATAAAACCCGCCCCCCCGGTAACCAATACTTTGCCTTCCATGATGTTTACGCTTGTGCTTTTGCGAAGGCGCGCGGTTCAAGCTCGCCACGCTCCTCAGCGCGGGGCACGGCCCACTTGAAGTACTCGTAGGTGAGCTTCAGGCCTTCCTCCCGTGGGTACTTCGGCGTCCAGTCCAGGAGGGCTTTGGCTTTCGTAATATCCGGCTGGCGCACCTTCGGATCGTCCATCGGGAGGTCGCGGCGCACGATGTGGGCCTCGGGGTTACCGACGAGTTCGAGCACCTCCTGGGCGAATTCGCCGATGGTGATCTCGTCGGGGTTCCCGATGTTGACCGGCATGTGCTCGTCGCTGTGCAAGAGGCGGTAGATGCCCTCCACGAGGTCGTCTACGTAGCAGAAGGCACGGGTCTGCGAGCCGTCCCCGAAAACCGTGAGGCCCTCGCCGCGGATCGCTTGCGAGAAGAAAGCCGGTAAGACGCGACCGTCGTTGACCCGCATGCGCGGACCGTAGGTGTTGAAGATGCGGACGATGCGCGTCTCTAGGCCGTGGTAGGTGTGGTAGGCCATTGTAATGGCCTCCTGGAAGCGCTTGGCCTCGTCGTAGACGCCGCGCGGGCCAATTGGGTTGACGTTGCCCCAGTAGTCCTCCGTCTGGGGGTGGACCAGCGGGTCACCGTACACCTCGGAGGTCGAGGCGATCAGGAAGCGGGCACCCTTCTCTTTGGCCAGACCGAGCAGGTTGTGCGTCCCGAGACTGCCGACCTTCAGGGTCTGGATCGGGAGCTTGAGGTAGTCGATCGGGCTCGCCGGACTAGCGAAGTGCAGGATGTAATCGAGGTGGCCGGGGACGTGCACGAACTTCGACACGTCGTGGTGGGCGAACTCGAAGTGCTCGTTCGCGAACAGGTGTTCGATATTGGCGAGGTCGCCGGTGATGAGGTTGTCCATCCCGATAACGTGGAACCCCTCCTTTAGGAAGCGGTCGCACAGGTGTGATCCGAGGAAGCCGGCGGCGCCGGTGATGAGTACGCGTTTGCGAGACATGTGGTAGAGAGGTCCTTGAGTGCAGCGCGAAGATAGTAGGTCCCCACAAGCCGCGCAGTCTCAGCCCCCCGATCTCGGTCGCTTACTTTTGCCGGCACTTGATTATGCGACATCATCTCCTCGGCCTGGTGGTATGCGTAGCAGCGGTGCCCGCCCGCTGCGCCGCTCAGAGCTACCTCGGCGTGGGTGCCGACTTCGGGATCGTAGTTCCGCGGGGGGAGTGGCGGCAGACCTACGGGCAGGCCCTCCAATCCGGGGTGCGCCTCGAGGCCGCCAGCAAAGGCGGGCTCCTCCTGAGCCTCCGCGGAGACGTCCTGTTCGGCAACACCTTGAAGGTCGACCCCATCGCCGGCCTCCGTACCGACGTCGGCATCCTCGGTGATGAGTCCGACCGCGCTCGCCCGGTCGACGTGCCGCTGCGAGCGCGGGGCTACAGCATCGCCGCGTTGCTCGGCTACCAGAGCGTCCTCGGGGCGCACAAGCTCGGTTGGCGCGCGATGGCCGGCCCGGCCTACACGACGCACAAGATCCGCATCCAAGATGACGCCACCCTCACGACCTCCAACCTGCGCGCTGAGTACAAGCACGGTTACGACCGTTTGGCCGGCGGCTTTGGCGTGTACGGGGAGGGCGGCATGATCTACACACAGGCCGATCGCCAGGTCACATTCTTCCTCGTGGCTACAGTCAGCGTAATCGGTTCGCGTCCCCTCCGCTCGACGCAGTTCGACCTCGGCGCAGCGGCGCCTGGAAACGGCACCGACGTAGGTCTCGGCTTCAAGGTCGGCTTCACCACGGCGCTACTCCGCCCAGGCGGGGTGAGCGAGGCCGAGGACATCTACTACTAGATGCCGGGGATCGTCTACCGCGCCGGCGTGAAGGCCCTCCGTTTTGGCGCAAGCCTTTACGGCTTCGCGGACCGCAAGGCTCGCGCGCGCCTCCGGGGCGCGGCCACCGCCCTGGCCACCCTCCCGGCCACGTCCCCCGCCACAGACTGCTATTGGATGCACTGCGCATCGGTCGGCGAGTTCGAGCAGGGGCGCCCGGTCTGGGAGGCGATCCGCGCGCTGCGCCCCAATGCTCGATTCGTGCTCAGCTTTTTCTCCCCGAGCGGCGTCGAGTGGTTCGGCGAGCGGGACGACGTCGGCGAGGTGGTGTACCTGCCGTGGGACATCGGTGGGGAGCCCGCGAGATTCGTCGAGCGGCTTTCGCCAAAACTCGCGCTCTTCGTTAAGTACGAATGGTGGTTAGGCTACCACGAAGCTTTGCGGCAGCAGGGCACGCCGACGGTGCTATTCTCGGTCGCCTTCCGGCAAAACCAACCCTTCTTCCGCCCGCGACACCCCCTGCACAGTGATTACCGCGCGGCGCTCAGTGGGATCGGACATGTGTTCGTACAGACCGAGGCCTCCCGGCAGATGCTCCTCGTAGCACGCTATTCTACCCCGGTGAGCGTCGCCGGCGACACGCGACTCGACCGCACGCTCGTCGTGCGGGACAGCACGTACGAAGACGTACGGCTCGCGAGCTGGGCAGCCCGCAGTGGCCCCCTCCTGGTCGTTGGCAGTAGCTGGCCCCCCGACGAAATAGCGATCGCTCGGCTGCTGGAGGACGCATCGGATCTGTACGTCTTGTGCGCGCCTCACGAGGTGGACGATGGATCGCGTCGGCGCCTCCTGAGGACCTTCGCGAAGTTTGACCCCCTTCTATACAGCGACCACGCAGGGCGTGAGACTGTGCAGAGCAGGGTGATGATCCTGGACGCGAAAGGCGTTTTAGCGAAAGCCTACCGCTACGGTGACCTCGCCTACGTAGGCGGCGGATTTGGCGCAGGAATCCACAACACGCTCGAGCCAATGGTCTACGGACTGCCGTTGGCGTTCGGGCCGAGGTACAGACGCTTCGACGAGGCAATTGCCCTCGTGGACGCCGGGATTGCCTACGTTTGTCCAGGGCATGAGACGCTATTGGCCTTCGTGCAACGCTTCGGCGATGAGGGCGCGCGCCGGCAGGTTTTGGCGAAAGCCGAAGCGTACGTCGCGCAACACCGCGGCGCCACGGCCGCCATCATCGAGTACTTAGCCGCCGAGCGACTCCTATGAAAGACCCCGACCACGCCCAGCGACTACTTAGTATTGTCGATAGCTTCGTCGGCAAGCGCGTTCTCGTGCTCGGGGACGTCATGCTCGACGAGTACCTCTACGGGGAGGTCGATCGCGTGAGCCCCGAGGCCCCGGTGCCCGTGGTAGCGCTCCAGCGGCGCGAGGCACAGCCCGGCGGCGCCGCGAACGTGGCCCTCAACGTAGCTGCCCTCGGCGCGCAGGTGGAGCTCGTCGGGCTGTGCGGCCGCGACGAGACCGGGGTTCGCCTCCGGGAGGCGCTGCAGCTCTCGCGGATCGACGGAGCGGGACTCATCGAGTCGGCCGACCGCCGCACGACCCGCAAGACGCGCATCATGGCACAGGGTCAGCAACTCCTCCGCGTCGACACCGAGGACGACTACCCTACTACCGGCGTCGAGGTAGAGCACCTGTGGGAACGGCTGATTCGGAGCATCACCGCGCGCCCGGACGTAATCATCTTCCAGGATTACGACAAGGGAGTCCTGAGCGCCGATCTAATCGCGCGCGTGGTGGCGGAGGCGACGCGGCTCGCGGTGCCGACGGTGGTGGACCCGAAGCTGCGAAATTTCTGGAGCTACCGTGGCGTAAGCCTCTTCAAACCCAACCTGAAGGAGATCAGGGCCGCCCTCCCGGGTGCCGACATCCTCCCGGGGGAGGTCGGTAGTCTACAACGCGGACACCGACTCCTGAGTGAGCGCCTGCAGCACGCGGGATCCCTCATTACGCTCGGGGCCGGTGGCGCCTTCCTGAGTAACGGCACGTTCGAACGACGCATCCCGGCCCACCGCCGCCGTATCGTAGACGTGTGCGGAGCCGGCGACACCGTGGCGGCGACTACCGCCCTCGCGCTCGCCGCCGCCGCGGACCACGCCGATCTCCTGGAACTCGCCAACCTCAGTGGGGGGCTGGCGTGCGAGTACGTCGGTGTGCATCCGATTCGGCGGGAGGACTTCAGGCGCGGCCTAGCGACCGAAGCGTACGGTGGGTAGGGCGGCGTGGTGCGGCGTCGGGCCTTACTCACCGACGCACGACCTGCAGTCTTCGATCTTGGGGTGAGGAAAGGAAAGGCTGATATGTTCGCCACGGGCGAAGCAGCGGAGCTAAATTCTTGGTGAGCTTCGATCTCACCGTATCTTGTGCGCTCACAAACCCAACCTCCATGGCACATTTTACTAGAAAACTCGCCTTAGGGCTTTGCGCCGGTGTTCTGTTCTTGAGCACGGCAGTCGCTCAGTCCGCTAGAGAGCAAAACGCCTTCCAGACCCGTTCCTTCGACAGGCCCGTCGTTGAGGCTGGCGAAAACGTGTTCCAGGCGCCAGTCCGCCCAGGCACTCAGCGGGCCCCCATCGACAGCTCGATCTATTACGAAGATTTCCGCGACGGCTTGGCCGGCTGGACGTTTATCAAGACTGCACCCGATTCTTTCCAGGTTTGGGAGTATGAAAAGAATCCCAACCTCGCCGCCGAGAATGGCGATAGCCGGATGCCGGTGTTTACCTCACCGACGGCAGCCAACGGCTTTCTATTCTTGGACTACCAAAAGTTCACGAAGCGTCTCGGGCTAAATACTGCGCCTCCAAGCGAGAAGCCGTACTACATCATGAAGCAAACGGCGATCTCGCCGATGTTCAGCATGAAGGCCGCCGTCCCGGGGCAGGTCTATACCCTCAACTGGTACGGATTCGACCCTCGCCTCTCGGCGATTAACTCGTACGTCGAGATGCGCTTCATGGGCAAACCTACCTCCGCAGTAAAAATTTATGAAGTCCCCGATGATGTTGCCCGGCCGAACGTCGCCCGCCAGCGCGATGTGTTCGCGCGGATCCCGGCGAAGTTCGTCGGCCGCGATAGCGTCGAGATACGGTTCGTGTACGATGCCAACTTCTACGGATGGGCGATTGACGATATCTACATCGGAGGCTTGCCCTCAAACGAAGTTAGCCTTAACAAGGACTTTATCGCAGTGGCGCCTAACTATTCTACCCCCCAATCGCAGGTTGCCGGTCAGAATATTTACTTCGTGACCGACCTTCAAAATAACGGCGGCGCCACGCAGAGTCCAAGAGTCGTCGTAGAGATCTACAAACTGACCGCTTCAGGGGGAACCCTCTACTACGCCGATAGTCTAGACTATCCCTCTATTCCTGCCGACTCGGTTTTAGATAACAACGTCTTCGAAAAGTTTGTACCGATGCCTACAGAGGCGGGACAGTACCGTGTATTCTACGATGTGTACACACGTGACGCTGCCGACGCCGACGCGGACTCGGGGAATAACTCTGCGAGCTACGATTTCTTCGTTCGGGCAGCCGACTCCTTGGTCTCCTACGCAAAGGCCGGTGCATTCCGCAACGGAACTACCCCCGCGGACGCAGCAGCCAAAAAGGATTTCGAACTCGGAAACATCTACTACACGCCCAATCTCGGATCGAAAGGCGCCAGGATTGATTCGATTGAATACGGCTTTTACGCACAAGGCTTTGGAGACACGAATGACGCCGCCAACTACGAAGTACGGACTTACGGTTTCAAGGGAGACCTCAACAACGATGGAATCGTAGACTACGGAGACGATGTCCCGAGCGCGAACGCGGAGCTCGTACTTCTTGGTACGAGATTCTTCCAGATCGCGCCGAAGACAAAGGATGACTTTTACGAATATGTTGTCGCCCCCGCCGAAGACGAGCAGACGCTACAGCCTAAGCGCCTACTCCTGCCCGCTAACCAAGGTTACATTGGCTACGCCATTGGCATCAGCTACACCGAAGCTTCTTCGAGAGGCTTGATCGAAGATGACTTCTTCGTAGGGACCGACACCCAGTTCCCGACTGGTGCCTCCTCGTTGGTTCGCGACTCTCTCACGAGAAGGGGCTTACGTCCCGTTTCAGGTGAGTACTCCGACTTCTCCAACCTGCGCGGCCTCACCGGCACTGGCGCAAAGTCCGGTTACGATGCCTTTGGTTCCAATGCACTTTACCTCAACACACTTGTCACCTTCCTCGACTCGGTAAATCTGAGCTCCGTGAGGACCGAACTCGTCGCTAAGGAGTTTGCGCTATCGCCGAACCCCGCATCGACCGAGCTCAACGTCGCTTTCGACTTCGGAGACAACGCCCGCAACGTCACGTTTACCGTCACCAACGGCGTTGGTCAACAGGTGATGCACCTAAACCAACCGATCGCCGCCTCTGGCCGCATTACGATCCCCGTACAGTCCCTCAACCAGGGCGTGTACTTCGTGACCGCCATCGCGGAGAACGGCGCGAGGGCCACGCGACGCGTGCTGATCCAACGCTAGGCCTTAGACCCCGCCGGCTCCCTCAACGGAGCCTCGACATGCCCCCGCCACACACCGTGTGACGGGGGTTTTGTCGTCTGTGGCTTATGCCGCGGCCACGAATGTGACCCCGCCTCGGGCCTGGGCGAGTAGCCCGAGATCCTCGGGCACCACGATGCCGATCCGCGGGTACCCACCCATGGTCGGCCCGTCCACGTGACCGACGATCAAGTCGCCGTTCGGCAAAACCTGTATCGTCCCCGGAAGTGTCGGCGAGCTTCGGACCTCGGGGCCGAAAATTGCAGGCCGCAGTGCTAGTGAGCCGGTGCCCCGGAGGCGGACCCCCACGCGGTCGCTCGCAGGATCTACCGTAAAGGGGAGCCCCAACAGTAGGTGTGTACCCGCGAGCCCGCCCCCAGCCCGAAACCCGAGCCCCGCCTCGAAACGACTCGTCTCGGGTCCCGTGCTGATCCGTATCACGGTCGGGGTCTCGGCTTCGGACGGTAATAAGCAAGGCGCCGACCTAAGCCTGGTCTCGCTCGGCAGGACCTCAAAGCTCGCACCCGTCCGCAGAACGCTGGACGCCGGATGGGCCGCGTCTCCCAGGAGCACAGGTGATGTAGACCCGCGCCACCGTGCCGCCGCCCAGGCGCCACCGATGGCGAGGTAGCCGTAGTTGCCGTACCGGAATCCCTCGATCGACACCTTCACACTAGCTGGACAAATGATCGTCCGGTCCAGGCCCTGGGGCTGCCCGTCTACGCTAAGGGCGACTCTTGCACCCGTCCAGGCCAGTCCACAATCTCGATCAAAAAAAAGGTCGGCTTTCGCCAATGCGAGCTCTACCATTGGGGCTAAGTCCGGGTTGCCGACGAGGCGATTGGCAAGGATAGCGCTCTCGCGGTCGGCTGGGCCGCCGAGCGGCAAGCCGGCATGGCGTTGTCCCGGTCGTCCCCGGTCCTGGATCGTGAGGTGGCCGATGGCCTTAAGCACGGTCACCTTCACCGTTGGGTAGCGTCTAAGAACTTGACCGTGTCGCCTACCCTCAGTCGGCTAAGCGACGCCGCAAATGCATCGAAGGTCGGGATGGCCGTGCGTCCCAACAAGTGCCAGCCCCCGGGACTGGCGTGCGGGTAGACCGCGGTTTGCGTTCCAGCAATCGCGACGCTCCCCGGGGGAACGCGCACGAGTGGGACCGATTTGCGGGGTAGTCGCAGTGCCGCAGGAAGCGCACCCAGGTACGCAAATCCAGGCTGGAAGCCTATGGCCTGCACGCGGTACTCTACCGACGTATGCAGCTCGACCACACCCGCTGCGCTAAGGCCCAGCGCTTTGGCGACGGCCGCCAGGTCTGCACCACCGTAGAGGACCGCTAACCGGTGATGCTGCCCAATCTCCCCCCGCTCGGGCGTCGCCCCGATCGCCGAGGCGTAAGCGCGTGCGATAAAGTCGCGAACGAGGGACTGCCGTGCGGTGCGGGTCCACGTGACGAGCAACTCGTCGTAAGCCGGCACGACTTCGACTATGCTCGAGGCGCTCCTGAGGCGCTCCGCCATGCGCAGGAAGACCGCGACGCGCCTGGCGTACGCCTCGGGAGGCGAATCCTCGGCTTCGGCTATTTGGAGGAGGTAGGCGGTTTTGCCGAAAGGCGTAAAGAGCAACTCTCCCACGGGCGCTAACAAAATTGTGCCCGTAGCTGCAATCCCTCGAGCTCGAGGCGAGCACGCACGGCGCTCGCGAGCTCGAGGGCGCCTGCGTGGTCGCCGTGTACGCAAAGGCTGTCTACACCCTGAAAACCGCCGACCCCCAGGGCGAGTCCTACGGCTTGCGCGAGAGCCTCCTCCTCCAACGCGATGGTCGCATGGCTCTCGGTCCTAGGTACGAGTCGACCGTCGGTTCGGTAGCGCCTGTCGGCAAAACCTTCGCTCGCCCGCCGCACCCCCGCCGCCTCGGCTAGCGCATAAATGCGTGAGTCCCGCTGGTGCAGCAGCCCAAGTCCATGAGACTCCGCCAGCGCGACGACGACGGCGGCCACCTCGGGGTCGTCACTACACGCGTGGTAGAGCGCGCCGTGTGGTTTGACGTAGGACACCCCACCCTGGCCAGTGCCGACAGCTGCGAGGAGAACAGCGAGCTGCTGCTCCAAACTGGACCTCAACTGGTCGGTAGACATCGCGAAAGGCGCGCGCCCGAAATTAGTCCGGTCGGGGTATCCGACGTGCGCGCCGATACACACGCCCAGTTCGCGCGCCCGGAGTGCCGTTTCGGTGGAGATTTGAGCGCTCCCAGCGTATGCCCCGCAACAGACGCTAGCACTCGTGACGATCTGCAACAGCGCATCGTCTGCGCCCGCACCCTCACCTAGGTCGGCGTTGAGATCTATGTACGGTTGCATAGGTGGAGATTCGTGGTGCCTTTCGGCAAAACCTACAGTAGGCCGTAGAGCGTCTTGGCCGACAGCAACAAAGTAAGTAAGAGCACCGCCGCGGCAAGGACATTCGCGAGCCAACCGTTGCAAAATTCGCCGAGGAGCTCCCGATCATTGGCGACCCAAACGACGAAAGCGGCGATGATCGGTAGCAGCAGGCCATTGGCTGCCTGGGCCACGAGGATCAGCGCAATGGGCTTGTAGCCGATTAAGACGATGCCTAATCCAAACAGGAGCACCGCCGCCCAGACCCCCGCGAAGGCCCCGCGAGCCGACTGTGGCCATCCGAATAACCCCGACAGCGCGTACGCCGCCGCGAGTGGCGCCGTGAGTGCGCTACTGAGACCAGCCGCGAAATACCCGAAGCCAACCACATAGACAGCCGACTCGCCCATTACCCGGCGGAGGGGGTCGACGAGACCTAGTGCCGTAGCGGGCGGTGCGTCCTGCGCCGAAGCGGTCGCGGCCGCCAGCACGGCGATCGCGAGCGTGATCAGGGAGCCGAGGGCAATCGAGACATGCGTATCCCAGCGGGCGCGGCGCAGGTCTGCGGCACCGCCGTAGTGCTCCTTCGCGGTAGCGGCGTGGAGGAAGAGATTGTACGGCACCACGGTGGTCCCGATGAGGCCGATGAGTTTCAGCTCCGAGCCGGCCGGCATCCGGACCGGAAGCAAGCCCGCGAGCAGCGCCCCCCAGTCGATGGGCACGAGCAGCAGCGCGCCGACGTACGAGACGCTCATGGCCACCACGGCCAGCGAGAGCGCCAGCTTGATTCCGGTCTGGGCGCCGAAGGCTAGCAGCGCGACGGCTGCAAGGCCCAACGCGAGCGCGGTCGCCGTGGGCGGGAGCGCGTCATTCGACAGTAGACCGAGGCCTAGGACGGCCCCCGTCAGATTTCCTCCCTCGTAAGCGGCGTTGCCGACGAAGATCGCGAGCACGATGAGCGTGGCCGCGAGATAGAACCTCCAGCCGCCCCTGAGTCGCCACCGTATCGCCCCTCCGAGGTCACGGCGCCCGACCACCCCGATCCGCATCGCCATCTCCTGTAGGATCATCGTCGCGACTGCGGAGGCGACGATGCCCCAGAGCAGGACGTACCCGTACTCCGCCCCGGCGAGGGTTGCCGTCGTCACGGTCCCGGGACCGATGAACGCCGCCGCGATAAGGGCCCCGGGTGCGATTCGCATGCGGTAAGGATACACCAATGGTGGCACAGGTCGCGCGACGGGTATCACCACTCGATAAATGATCTCGAAGCCCCCCCTCAAGCGGATGGTTGAGGGGCTAGATAGATCACAGACCCACCCTACCGAACAGGCTTAAGCCCGCGCGATCGGCGTGACGCCCAGTGCGCCAGCCAAGATTTCGCCCACCCGTACGCCCCGGTCCCCGAAGTAGGGATCGCCGTTCGCCGCGGCTTGGTACAGGCTAAGTGGCGCGGCCAGCGTAAGCCACAGATTCACCGGCACAAAGCCTGCGGCTACCTCCCCGCTCACCCCTAGGGCTCTGTAGAAGGCCAGGTGACAGACCGCCAGGTCGCTCACCGTCCAAATGGCCGCGAGTACGGGACTTCGTTCGTCGAAGTACACCCTGGAGAAGGTAGCGTAGATGGCGGTGTGTAATCCGAAATACGCGAGGAGTTCCGCGCGGCGCCCGTGACGCGGCCGCAGGAGGACGCGCTGCGCGCCCGCCGCCAGCGCGATCGTACTCGCCGTCCAGGCAATCGGGAATACGTAGCCCGGCGGCGCCCACGCCGGCTGCTTGAAGTCGGCATAGAGCTTATCGTCCTCGGCGCGCGTGGTGTAGCTGCGGCGACGAAACAGTGTCGGTAACACCATCACGGCCCCCGCGATCCCAATGGTCGCCAGCAGGGCGGTACTTCTCTTCGGCATGGCGTGGCGCTTAGATAACTTCGACTACAAGCAGATGCATCGGCCACTCCCAGGGCTCGAGGGCTACGTAGTTCCACTCCTGGTTCCAGTAGTAGGTCTCGCCGCTGAGTAGGTCGCGGCACCGCAGTTGGCGCGGACCCTCCATCCCCATCTTCCAGAAGGGCATCTGGACGTACCCGGCCTGTAGGTGGTACGGATCCCAGTTGACGATGCACCACACGACGCTCGTGCCGTCGGAGGACTGCTTGACGTAGCTCTGGAGCATCGGGTTGTCCGAGCCAGAGAAGGTTACGTTGAAGGTCTCCTGCAGGGCCTTGTGCTCGCGACGCGCGTGATTCACGCGCGTCATGAAGTCGGTGAGGCGATTGCGGGCACCCCAGTCGTAATGACGTAGCTCGTACTTCTCGGAATTGTGGTACTCGTCCTTGCCCGTGTCCGCCCCGGCGTTCTCCATGAACTCGTAGCTCGGCCCGTAGAGACCGTAGTTACTCGATAGCGTCGCCGCCAGCGCGAGGCGGAGCAGGAAGGGACCTTCCCCCTGGCCCATCAGTTCATGCGGCAGGATATCGGGCGTATTAGGCCAGAAGTTGGGCCGCATGATCTCGCGGCTTTCGCCAGCACCCAACTCCTCGACGTACTTCCGCATCGCGGCGGCGTCCTTGCGCCACACGAAGTAGGAGTAGCTCTGCGTGAAGCCCACCTTGGCGAGCTCCAGCATTACCGCCGGCCGGGTGAAGGCCTCGGCGAGGAAGATCAGGTCCGGATCGACGGCTTTCGCCTTGGCGATGAGCCACTCCCAGAACCGAAAGGCCTTCGTGTGAGGGTTGTCGACGCGGAAGATCTTGACCCCCAATTTGTTCCAGAAGAGCACCACGTCGAGCAGGGCCTCCCAAAGGTTTTCCCAGTCCTCGGACTCGAAGTTGATCGGGACGATGTCCTGGTACTTCTTCGGAGGGTTCTCCGCGTAGGCAATCGTGCCGTCGGGCCGCCACACGAACCAGCTCGGGTGCTCCTTGACCCAAGGGTGGTCGGGCGCGCACTGGTAGGCGAGGTCGAGGGCGACCTCGATGTCGTAGTCGCGCTTGGCGACTTCCACGAGGTTACGGTAGTCTTCGAGGGTGCCAAGCTCCGGCGCTACCGACTTGTGGCCGCCGTGCTTCGATCCAATAGCCCAGGGGCTGCCGGGCTCGCCGGCCTGTGCGGTGACGGCGTTGTTCTTCCCCTTGCGGTTCAGCTCCCCGACCGGGTGGATCGGCGGCATGTAGAGTACGTCGAAGCCCATCTCAGCCACGCGCGGCAGCAAACCCACTATATCCTGAAGGGTGCCCGGCCGACTCTGGTCCGGGCTCGCGGAGCGCGGGAAGATCTGGTACCAGGTACTGAAGAGCTCCTTCTGACGCCCGACCCAGACCAGTAGGTTGTGGTCGTAGACCGTGACGTACTGACGGACAGGATAGGCGTCGACGGTTTTAGCGAAAGCCTCACCCATCGCCGTGCCTAGAGCCTCATCGTAAGACTGTGTATCGGAGAAAAGCTTGGCCAGGGCCTTCAGCTCAGCGGCGCCCGACTCGTCGGCCTCCTGGGCGGCGCGTTCGAGCCACTTAGCCCCGATCTCCAACTCGACGGCCATCTCCTGGCCGGCCTGCGCCTTCTTGACGAAGCCCGCGTGCCAGTGGATCAGCTGGTCGACCCAACCCTCGACCTCGTACTTGTAGTGCCCGCGCTCGGTGACCGCGAATCCGCCCGCGTACCGGTCGTTCCCGAGCTCAGTCATCCAAGCCGTCTGCCAGTCGGCGGCGTCGAGGTGTTTGTAGCGGATGGCTACGCGGATGTGGTCGTGGCCGTCGCCGAAGGCGGTGCAAGCGACCTCGACGCGCTCGCCGACGACGCGTTTTACGGGATAGCGCCCACCCTCGATCTCGGGCGTAACGGAGTGAATGATGACGCGTTGACGCATAAGTATTGGCAGAATGCTGAAGGGCGGAAGGTAGGGCGCACTTTATTTGCACAACCGCATTACCCCACACCGCCATGCTTATTTCCCTCGTCTCCGACCCACACATCGCCGGCTCGCCGGAGGACTCCCTCGGGGTCGACACGCAGACCAACTTCGCCCGCGTCATCGCGCGCCTCCGCGAAATCGGGCCGGATCACGTCGTGCTGATGGGTGACTACTCCCTGCGCGAGCCCAAGGCATCCGACGTCGAGTGGGTAGCCTCGCGGGCGCAGCTCGCCGACGCGCCCATGAGTGCGATCGCCGGCAACCACGACGACGCCGTGCAAGTAGCGCAGGCCTTCCACCTGGGTAGCTCCCTGGTAGGTAGCCAGCTCTACTACCGCCAGGACCTCGGCAAGGACCGCGCTCTGTTCCTCGACACCTCGGCCGGGTACCTCGACGCCGAACAGGTCGACTGGCTGCGGCTCGAGGTCCGCGCCGCCAAGCGTCGGGTCCTCGTCTTTATGCACCATCCGCCCGTGGAGATGGGGGTAAAGTACATGGACGCGAAGTACAGTTTCAGCGACGGGGACGAAGGCGTCTTCAACGCACTTTTCGCTGGACCCGTGCCGGTGCATGTCTTCGCGGGCCACTACCACACCGCGCGCTCGACCCAGATCGGTATCCACGGCGTGCACCTGTGTCCGAGCACGTACTTTCAGATCAACCCCGCGCAGGTGGACTTCGCCATCTCGCACACGATGCCCGGGATTCGCCACGTAGAGCTGCTACCGGACCAAGTCCGCACGTGGATCGAGTTCTTGCCCAAGCCCTAGCGCGGGGCGGTGACGCCGACCCGTAGACACTCCGCACGGACGGGACACTGGCTGCACCTCGGATGAGCACTCACGCAGGTGTTTTTGCCGAAAGGCATCAAGACCCTATTCACCGCGACCCAATACGCTCTGGGGATCAGGGGTCCGAGGGCTTGCAGTGTCTTTTCCGGCGTGCTCGTGGCGACTAGTCCCCAGCGGTTGACGACGCGGTGGACGTGCACGTCGACGCTGATCGCCGGTACGCCGAGCGCCACGCCGAGGGCGAGGTTGGCGCATTTCGGACCGACGCCCTTAAAGGCGGTGAGCTCCGCGAACGTCGGCGGGGTCGCTCCACCGTGCTCGTCTACGATCGTACGGCTGAGGGCGAGAATCGTGTCCGCCTTCTGCCCCGGGTAGGTGCACTTCGTGATCAGCTGCACCAATTCCTCACGCTCGAGCGAGAGCATTGCCGCCGGCGTCCTGGCGCGCGCGAGGAGCGCCACGCTCGCTGGGTAGCTCGTCTCGTCGTAGGTGCGGATGCTAAGGATGCAGCTGACCAGCTGCTCGTAAAGAGAATCGTAACCGGCGGCGGCAAGACCGAACATGGCCGCCGGCGGGAAGGCTGCGTTGTGGCCTTCGATACGGTTGAGCATCTCCGGCACGTCAAAGTTTGTGCTTCGCTTAGGAGGCTTTGTCTCAGTGGCCATATCGATCTCAACAGCGGGCTCGCGGACCGGTTTGTCGGCCGCCTTTCGGCAAAACAATGCCAGGCATTTGCGCGCTCTTAGAGCTATGGCCAAGTCGGACGACGCCCCGCGCATCAACACTGCCCCGCAGGGCAAGCACCGCACGGCGCTCGAGCTGGCGGCCTGGCCGGAGGTGAGTGCTCAGGTCCGCGCCGCCTTCGAGCGCGTCGGCCACCGATTCGCCTTCGAGAAGGGTCACTGCTTCTTCGAGGTCGGCGACGAGAACAGCCAATTCATTTTCATCGAGGAGGGCGAGGTCGATGTTCTCGACCGACTCGACGACCACGTGGTCGGCCGGATAAAAGCCGACTCCTTCGTCGGCGAACTCGGGCTCCTCATGGGACAGAAGACCTTCCTCGCCGCCGAGGCCCACACCGCCGGCACGGCCGTGATCGTCCCGCGGGAGGAGTTGCTAGAACTGGTGCAAAACGTCCCCGAGGTAGCCGACTGTGTGGTCGGGGCCTTCGCGGCGCGCCGTAAGATGCTCATCGACAAGGGCGAGGGCGGGCTCACGATCGTCGGCTCCGACAGTGACCCGACGACGGTGCGCCTGCTCGAGTTCGCCGGCCGCAACGGCATCCCCTATCGCTTCGTCGACCGCGCGGACGAAGCGGGTCTGAGCGAACTCCGCGAGAGTTGCGAACTGCCCCGCGATGGGACCTCCGTGATCACCGCGCGAGGAAAGGTCCTCGACGCACCCGAGCCCTGTGAGCTCGCCAGTCGCCTCGGGCTCGACCTGAGCGTCAGCAAGGACGAGGTCTTCGACCTCGCCATCGTCGGCGCGGGGCCCGGGGGACTTGCGGCGGCCGTGTACGGCGCCTCGGAAGGCCTCAAGACCGTCATCGTCGAGGACACGGCCATCGGGGGCCAGGCCGGCACGAGTTCGCGGATCGAGAACTACCTCGGGTTCCCGGGCGGGATCTCCGGCGGGGACCTCGCCTTCCGCGCGCAGGTCCAGGCCATCAAGTTCGGCGCCGCGATCGCCGCGCCGCGGCGGGCAACGAGCCTCGACAAGGACGGCGACAATTGGTGCCTCCGCCTCGAGAACGAGGAGAGCATCTCGGCGCGGGCCGTCGTGCTCGCCTGCGGGGTGCAGTGGCGCAAGCTCGATCTCCCACGCCGCGAGGAGTTCGAAGGCCGCGGAATCTACTACGCCGCCACCGAACTCGAGGCCCGGTTTTGTCGAAAGACCACCGCCGTCATCGTCGGCGGCGGCAATTCGGCAGGCCAGGCGGCGATGTTCATGAGCCGCTACGCCAGCTGCACCTACGTCGTCATTCGCGGCGAGGAGCTCGCCGAGACGATGAGCGCCTACCTCTCCGAGCGGATCCACTCCGACGAGCGGATTCAGCTCCTGACGAATACGGAGGTACATGAGTTGTGTGGCGACGACCAACTTGAGGAGATCGTGCTCCGCGACAATGCCACCGGCAAGAAACGGACGATCCCGTGTCGGGCGCTGTTCAGCATGATCGGCGCCGAGCCGAATACGCACTGGCTCCGCGACGCCGTCGAGCTCGACGACCATGGCTTCGTGAAGACCGGGTTCGAAGTCAACGCCCACGGGATGTCGACCAGTTCGCCGGGCGTGTTCGCCGTCGGCGACGTCCGCGCCCAGAGCGTGAAGCGGGTGGCGAGTGCCGTCGGCGAGGGGAGCGTGGTCGTGAGCGCCGTACACGCTTACCTAGGCGAATTGCCGCGCTAGACGTTAGCTAAGCTCATGCAGACGCTCTCCCGGCCCATCCACCCGCCCGCCGAACCTCACCGTCGGGCCCACCGGCACCGCGCCCACCGCATCTGGCCGGGACTCGCCCTGGCGTGGACGGCCGCTGCGTTTGCGGCCAACCGGACCGCGAGCATCAACTCCGGCGGAATCAGGCTCGACGAACTTATCCTGTGCGCGATCATTGGCGGGATTACGGCCTACGTCATGGCGGTCGTCGAGACGCGCCCACTCTCGCGCCGCGTGCGTAGGTCGGGGCGGGGCGGAGACCTCCTCGTGCGCACGGTGCTGTACGGCGGCGTGGCCTTCTCGGCGGTGGCCGTCAGCTATCTGATCTTGCAGTTTCTATTCCCAGAGTTCTTCCGGGCCGCCTCGCGGCCGCCGTTCGTCGAGATTTTGACCTATCCACAGTTTTGGATCTTCGTCGGCCTGCTGTTGCTCGCGAGCCTCGCCATCAATTTCTTCCTCCACCTCCGCCTCGTGGTTGGGGCGCCCCACCTGCGGGCGCTCTTCATCGGACGCTACCGCGAGCCGGTCTTGGAGCAGCGCGTGTTCGTGTTTATCGATCTGGTGGACTCGACGAGTATCGCGCAGGAGATCGGCGCGCTACAGTTCACGCACTTCAAACACGACTTCTTCTCCGACCTGTCCGACGCCGTGCTCGACACCGAAGGCCAGATCATCCAGTACGTCGGCGACGAGGTGATGCTGAGCTGGACCTCCGCGGCGGCTAGGCTCACGGGCGGGCCGCTCAATTTCCTCGCGCTGGCGCGCACGCGCCTGGAGGGTCGCGAGGAGCACTACCTACAGACCTACGGCTTCACGCCGCGCTTCCGCACGGGGGTGCACGCCGGGGAGGTGGTCGTGGCGGAGGTAGGCGACGTGCGCCGCGACATCGTCTACTCCGGGGACGTCGTCAACACCGCGGCTCGCCTCCTCCAGGCCTGCCGGCCGAGCGGCGTGACCTTACTGATCTCGAGAGAGGCCCACGACTTAATGCCGGAAGCCTTTCGGCAAAACTTCGAGGCCCGCGAGGCCATCGAGCTCCGCGGTCGCGCCGAGCCCTTGCACGTGCTCTGCGACTGCTAGGACCGAGGGCTCCTGGCGCTGCGCCAAAGCCTCCCGACCGCTGACCTGAGCTGCGTCATAAATTTCTCGCTCTCCCTGGTGGCGCCCTCGACGTACATCTCCGGCTCCGGTGCGAGCCGATTGCCGGTGAGCGCCATGAATCGCTCGAGCTCCTGTTCAGGGATGAAGACCTTACCCCAGCCTCTCCCGAGACTCGTGGCCCCGGCGTAGGCGCTCGAATAGTATTTCTGCAGTCGGTGCGGCATGTGAGCCTTCAGGACCCGCGCGTAGGTCTGCTCGCCCTCGATCGCGAGGTCGAAATAGAATACGTAATAGCGGCGGGGGACGGGCAGGGGCTTCACGGGCGGGCACTAGCTGAAGATAGGTAGACGAGGGCGCGGGAAGCGCTGCGGGCTTACTCTTCGAGGGCCGCCAAATATTTCTCCGGGTCTGCTTCGAAACGCCTCTTGCAGGACTCCGAGCAAAACCCGAAGGTGACATCCTCGAAGGTAGCCCGTACCGGGGCGTCCGCGGAGAGCTTCATCTGGCAGACCGGGTCGAGGTACCCCGTCACTGCATCGATGGCAGGCATGGCCTCAACCTTTGTATTTACACTAGGACGATCAGGAGTTGGCACCGGCGCGGCATTCGTGGTCTCGGCTGGGTCAAGACTCTGCTCGGCCGGGGCACTGCTACCCAGGGCGGGGAGGTCTTCCATCGTGGTGGGTGCGTCGGATTTGCAGGCAGCCAGCAAGAGGAGCGCGAAGGAAAACAGGAGCTTGTGCATAGTGGTCGTACTGTACGATGACAACGTGGGTCGGGACTAAAGTATTTAACCCGCCGTTTGTGCCGGGCGAACCTCGATCTTCGACGGGAGCGTGCGTGGATTCATGTTTACCAGGTCGACCACCAGCTTGCCGATGTCCTCCGGCTGAATCTTCCAGGCGTCCGCGTCGTTCGGGGTGTGCCCCCCGAAGTGCGTGGCTACCGACCCGGGCATAATGGTAGACACGCGGACGCCGTGCTCGCGGACGTCGAGCATGACGGCCTGCGTGAAGCCCACGAGTCCGAACTTCGAAGCGTTGTAGGCCGCGCCCTTCGGGAAGAAGTTGGTCCCGGCCAGCGACGCTATCGTGACCAGGAACCCTTTGCTCGATTTGAGAGCCTCGAGACTCGCCTGCACCGTGTGGAATACGCCAGTGAGGTTGATGTCGATGGTTTGCTGCCAGTCCTCGGCGCTCAATTCGCCAATCGAGGCGAAGTGCCCGACGCCGGCGTTCGCGACGACGATATCGAGACCGCCGAAGGCCTCGAGGGTCTGGCAGACCACCTCTCGTTGCGCGGCCGCATCCCGCACGTCACACGCGAGGCCGAGGGCCCTGCCGCCGCCGAGGTCGTTCAGGCGATCGGCGGCGTCCCTGAGCTCGTCGGCGGATCTGGCGGTGAGGACCACGTTTGCGCCCAGGGCGATCAGGGCCTCGGCCACGCCGTAGCCGATGCCTTTGCTACCGCCGGTGATGAGGGCGGTCTGCTGAGAGATAGGTTTCATGGGAGCAGGGGTTACGCGCTTGGATAGCATACAAGGCCAGAGCGAGGGTTTCGGTTGTTACCCCGCGACGACGGACCGGAATCAGATTGGTCCTAAACTGCGGCACCGACGGCACTGGGTTCGGCGACCACCCCCGAGGAGCTATCGCGCCGTGCCCCCGTCACCGAAGAGAGGACATTGATCTCCCCGCGCAGGCGCAAGGCGCCTAGTAAGGCGAAGGCGAGGGCCTCCTTGTATTCGATCAGCTCCGGGGGAGCAACCGCGAGTCGGTAAGCGTTCGGGAGGTTTTGGCGAAAGCCGTCAATTAGGAAGGCGTTGAAAGCCCCGCCTCCGGTCACGAGCACTTCCCCGCCCACACCGGCGGGGAGCGCGTCGGTGAGCTGACCCACGACGTGAGCAACGGCGGTCGCGAGGAGGTCACGCACACTCGTTTCGGTGGCGGCGCTTTGCGTCAGCTTTTGCCAAAACAGTGGCCATACGTACTGCTCGAACCACTCTCTCCCCAGCGATTTAGGTGCGGATAGCGCGAAGAACGGTAAGCCATTAAGTCCGGTCAAGAGCGCCCGATCTACTCGCCCGGTCGCTGCCAAGTGGCCACTCTCGTCAAAACGGAGTTGCAGTTGCTCGGCGAGGCGATTGAGTAGCAGGTTGCACACCGTCACGTCGGAGGCCACCCGCTCGCCCTCGCGCTCGAAGCTGAGGTTGGCGAAACCGCCTAAATTGATGCAGACGGCTTTGTCGCCGAAGAGCATCCGGTCGACGATCGGCACCAGAGGCGCGCCCTGACCCCCGAGCGCGACGTCTCCCGAGCGGAAGTCCCCCACCACACGGTAGCCGGTGAGATCCGCCAAGATCTGCGGCGAGCCGATCTGTCGGGTGTAGCCCTCGGCCGGGACGTGGTGGACGGTGTGACCGTGACTCGCCAGGACCACGGGTGCCGCTTCGCCGCGCTGGAAGTCGAGTACGAGACCTGCGAGGTACCCCGCGTACTCCGCGTCGATCTCGGCGAGCCCCGTGCGCGGGGAGTCGATGGCCGCGTCCAGTCGCGCGCGCCAGGCGTTTGGATAAGGGACGGTTGCGGCGCTCACGATCTCGTAGCTCCAGTGCCCGCCGAAGTTGGCGAGGTTGCAGCGGCAGAGGTCGACCCCGTCGAGGCTCGTCCCTGACATTAGGCCCAGCATGGCGTACTTCATGGTTTGCAAAGTAATCTTGCCCGTCTAAGTTCGCGCTGATGCTCCCTACTGAAACCCCCTCCCCCTACCGGCACCTCGAGCGGATGAGCACAGGGGAGCTCCTCGCGAGCATCAACGCGGAAGACGCGAAGGTAGCCGCCGCGGTTGGGCGCGCCATGCCGCAGATCACGCGCCTCGTGGACGCCACGTACGCGTGCCTCTCGGCCGGTGGGCGACTGTTCTACATCGGGGCGGGCACCTCGGGCCGGCTCGGCGTAGTAGACGCCTCCGAGTGCCCGCCGACCTTCGGGGTGCCTTTCGACCTCGTGGTCGGGATCATGGCCGGCGGCGACGGAGCGATCCGCAAGGCCGTCGAGGGCGCCGAGGACGACGA
>JBGTKC010000041.1:0-1918 GCA_041744755.1 Saprospiraceae bacterium | reverse complement strand
CGCTCTCTAAGCCAATCCCGGCACGGCACTCGAATCTACCACGATACGCTATGCGTTCGGCCGCTCTACGTAGACCCGAATTTTATCCGCGGACTCGACAAAGTCGATTCGGTGCTACTATGTCGCACCGTCCTCGGAGACGCGCATTTTATCTTCAGTATTGAGCCAGCTGGACTGCAATTCTGTACGGGCTACGGGCGTTGCCCACGAGCGTCTCATCGTCATGAACATCTGTCAATCCGGCGATCACCTTCCGCCCGTTTTGACGCAAGTCTGCTATATTTCGCTGCCGCAAAACTGGGAAAACGAGCATCCCTGCGCCGATTGCTCCGAACAGCAGGCCAAAGCCGACGAATAACCCAGCTGCTAAGGCCCATGCCGCCGCCTATCGAAGCGCGGCTCGGGTGGTCTGCTCGATAGCGCACCGGGGTTTGCTCGCCGATGTCGTAGGGCCGCCAGGAGGATCGGGAGCCGGGGATTCGGGGCGCAGATCGCCGCCCTCCGCCGGTCTCTACTCGATGACGGGTGAGTACATCGTCGTGCCGTTGTCGCTGCGTCCGTTGCGGTAGTCGACCACCGTGCCCGTCGTCGGTGCGGAGTGCCTGCAGAACACCCGCGTGCCGTGGCCGATCAGCAGGCCGATTCTGGCGGAGGGGAGCCCGAAGCACAAGAAATCGGTACCGATGGAGCGCACGGGGGAGAAGGTAACAGACTGATTTTCCAAAGCAAAGTCGCGAAGGAGAGGTACGCGGAGGCGCACTCGTGCACCGTGTTCGAGGTCGCAGTTACACGCCCGAATGGTTTTGCGCTCTTTGCGTGTCTTAGGGCCTTTGCGTTAAGCGCCGCAGACCCTCCACTGGAGGCCCTACGTCGCAGGCGTTCCCTCACCCCCGCCTCACTCGATCCCAGTCCAAAAAGTAATTCACCTTTAACGTCAAGGTCTCCGTCCGCGGCTCTTGCATCAGGCCCTCGCGCCACGTCCCACCATACCCAAATTCCGCGTTCGGCACGCCCGCAAAAAGCGCGTCCTTCCAGATAAATAGCAAGTCCGAGCCCGGCGCAAAACGCCAGCGGAAGACCAGGTCGGTGGTCAGCGCATTGTAGGTCTCGTCGCGGTCGACGCGCTCGGCGTAGCTCGGGTTTTGGCGCAAGCCGCCTTCCGGGGTAAGGTCGAAATACTCACGGTAGGATACCCGGCTCCAGTAGTGGCGTGTGCGCACGTCGAAGCTGACTTGCGGGGTGATGGTGTAGATCAGGCGCAGGTCGTTGGTGATCTCCTCGCGGTCGCGGCGCCCGAAGACGGGCTCGGAGTCGACGAAGGTCGCGAAGCCGCCCTGGTTGCGATTGCGCTCCACGTAGGTGCTCATGCTCACGGTGAAGTTGGGCGACAGCCGGTAGCTCGGCTGGAGGTAGACGCGGTACCCGCGGCGCCCGAGCTCCTCGGCCCAGAAGACGCTCGCCCCGACGTTGCCCTCGGCGTAGAATTTCTTGCGGCGGTCCGACCCGACGTACATCGACATTTGTCCGGAGGGCGGTCGCACGAAGACCCGCCCGTCCACACGGGGCTCGAAGCGGTCGCGCGTGCCGGCGGGCTCGAAGTAGACGAAGGGGTTGAAGGTCCAGTTGCCCTTCGATCGCCCGAAGGCGTCGGCGGTGAATGAGAACTCGGAGTAGTCGTCCGGATCCACGTAGCGCTCGTAGCCGGCGTTGAGCCAGGCACCGATGCGGTTGAAGGGCCCGAGCTCCTCGGCTTGGAAGAAGCCCAGGCTGCCGCTCAGTTGCCGCACGTTGCGCCGGCGAAAAAAGCCCAGGTCAGACGGGTTGTACCGCGGGCCGATCTCCTGGTAGTTGACGCCCCAGGTCACCTTGCCGTCGATGTCGCCGAAGCCGAGTTCGATGTTGCGACCGAGCTCGGTCT
>JBGTKC010000040.1:0-14604 GCA_041744755.1 Saprospiraceae bacterium | reverse complement strand
TGCGTGCCCCACGCCAAGTACCACAGACTCGGCCGCGCCCCCTGCGCTGCCTGTAGCCGGTCCTGCAGGCCGTAGAGCACCTCGAAGCGACGCCAGTCCTGCTGGCCGTACTTGCCCGGTGCCTCGTCTTCGACGGGCGTGTCGCGGTTGTGCGTCTTGAACTCGACCAGCGCCAGTACATCTCCGCTCGCCTTGTCGACCAGCACGGCGTCCAGGTCTCCTGGCCAGGGATCGGCCGTGGCATTGGCGAGGTAGCATTCGACGTTGGAGCCAGCGGAGAGCAGCGATTTCACGTTTTTAAAACTTCGTCCGCGCAGTTGCTCGATGCCTCCTGCTAGTGACTCCAGATCGACCATCCGGTAGGTGTCCAGGCGCAAGACACCATCGATCATCTCCGGCCGGAGCGACACGATCTCACGAGCGTCCGCTGGGTATCCCTCCGGGAAGTCTTCCGGCCAGACGAAAACTCGGTTTGGACAGTTGATCAGTTCGGAGAGGTAGACCGCGCCTATTAAGTCGGAGGAGTAGCGTGTCCGCAAAACGTGCAGCAGTCCTTCGACGACCAGCGGATCGTTGGCATCACGGTATTCGAAACGTTGGAAGAATGCCGTGATTGCCCCGCGCCCCGCCGTCACGAACCCGTCCACCGCGAAGCAATCGTAGTCCGCGTCCTCCGGCGGCACGAGCCACGGCATCGGGTCGAGTGCGGTAATCGGGTAGCGCACCGACTGCCCGGCGCACACCCGCCGCCGTGGTTTGAAAATCTCCATAACGCGTCGTATCAGCGGAGCGAAGCCCTCACCCCTCCTCGCGGAAGGTCGCACTTTCGAAGAGATCACCCGTTTTGGCGGAAGCCGGGGCATTCGTTACCTGTGCCGGCAGCGCTTCCAAAGTGTAAGTCTCGAAGCTCTGCCCGTACTTCTCCGCCGCCCGCCGCAAGCGCTCACGACACAGATCCGCAATCGTCACCTCACCCCCGGGCGCCCCAACGATCGCCTGCGCGGAGGCCAGATACTCCGGGCGACCGCTCAGTAGCTCCGGCAGCTGTACCAGCACGAAGCGCGCGCCGATGCCTTCGGCGTGCAGCTGCATCACCGCGTCGCCCGTGGAGCCCGAGCCCGCGTAAAAGTCCATGACCACGTCCCCGTCCGCCACGTTCGCCAGCCGGATCAACGACTTCAACAGCCGCGTCGGCTTCGGGTTTGAGAAGACGCCCTTCGCGCCGTCGAAGAGCCGCGCCAGCTCCACCGATCCATCCTGATTACTCCCGAAGCCCTCGTGCCCCCACCAGTTGTTGGCGCACTGCCCCTCGACCTCGCGTTCGGAGCGGTAGTACTTCTTGCGCGGCAGCCCGGCGCCGCCCCGCGTGAACAGCATCCGCCCGTCGGCCAGCAGTTCGCGGTACGTGCCCTCGTCGCCCATCCAGAGCTCATCGTAGGTCTTGCCGGAAGGCGTCTCGATCGTGTACCGGCTCCCGCTCTGCTCGGCGCCGACCTTCCAGGGCTTCGAGGCCCACTCCCCGCGTGGGTCGGCGTCCGGATTGCCGAACTTGCCCGTCAAGGGCAACTTCCCGACGCCCGCTCTGCGCAAGGCCTCGGAGTCCCGGGCGTAGCACAGGATGTGTTCCGCCACGAGCCCGATCATCTTCGTCTTGTCGTTCGGCTGGTTGTGCCGTCGGCGCCAGTGGATGTGACCCTCGAAGTTCTCCTCGCCGAAGACCTCGTCGAGCAGGTGCCGCTGGTTGTGCACCTCGCGGTCGTCGATCGACACGTAGATCACGCCGTCGTCGCGGAGGAAGTTGCGCGCCAGCAAAATGCGCGGGTAGATCTCCGAGAGCCACTTGCTGTGTATCCGGCCGCTCTTCGCGCGATTGGCGTTGAGTCGGCGCTCCTCGATCGTGTATTCGGCTTTCGCCAAAACCTGACCCGCGCGCTGCGCGTAGTTAGCCCGCGATTCGGCGAAGTCGTCCGCGTAGATGAAGCGCGCCTTGCCGGTGTTGTAGGGAGGGTCGATGTAGATCATCTTGACGCACCCGAGGTGCGACGGTCGTAAGGCCTTGAGCGCGTCGAGGTTGTCCCCCTCGACGAACATATTCCCGGCGTGCGAGATAGTGGGGGGTTGCGTCCCGGCACCGATCAGGCGATGGCGGCCGGGGGCGTAAGCCCGCGATCGAGCGGCGGCCTTGCCCGGCCACACGAGACCGTACTCCAGTTCCGACTGCGGCCCCGCGGGTGTCTCCGTCATCTGCGGCGAAAGGTAAGCGCCGCGTCCGGCGGACCTAATCCGCAGGCGGCAACCTACCTTACCTTACCCCCGATCCCCGCCGACTCCCGACCGCCACCGTTATGCCTCTGCCCCAGCTCGACACGCACCTCCTCCAGGACTATATCCGCCTCAACCTCGCCGAGGACATCGGCGCCGGCGATTACACCAGCGAGGCCACCATCCCGGCCGATAGGCGCGGGCGGGCGCGACTTTTGGTCAAAGGCCACGGGGTCCTCTGCGGCGTACCGGTGGCCGAGGCCATCTTCAACTACCTCGACGCCAGTTGTGCCCTCGAGCAGCTCATCGACGAGGGTGCCGACATCGACCCCGGCCAGGTGGCCTTCCGGGTCGAGGGCCCGATCCGCGCGATCCTCGCCGGCGAGCGCCTCGCCCTTAACACCATGCAGCGTCTCAGCGGCATCGCGCACCTGAGTCGCACCTTCGCTAAGGCCGTCGAGGGTACGAAGGCCAAGATCCTCGACACCCGCAAGACGACACCCGGGATGCGCTTCCTCGAGAAGTACGCCGTCAGGGTGGGCGGCGCGGAAAACTACCGCGTCGGTCTCTACGACTGGATCATGATCAAGGACAACCACGTCGACGGCGCCGGCGGCATGCGCGAGGCCATCGATGGCGTACACCGCTTCCTGAAGGAGAAAGGCTTGCCGCTCGACATCACCGTCGAAGTCCGCAACCTCGACGAGCTCGCCACCGTGCTCGAGATCGGGGACGTGCGCCGCATCATGCTCGACAACTTCGAGATCAACAAGCTCCGTACGGCCGTCAAGCGCATCGATGGCCGCTTCGAGGTCGAGGCCAGCGGCGGAGTCACGCTCGACTCCGTGCGCGAGATCGCGGAGGCCGGCGTAGACTACATCTCTTCGGGGGCACTCACGCACTCGGCGCAGAGCGTCGACCTGAGCCTGAAGATGATGAAGGCTTGACAGAAGGCTCAATGTGCATGTGCGATGTGCACCGTGCGATGTGCACGCTGCCCTCTCTCACGGATACGCCTCCAGCGTGAGCTTGACGAGCATCGCGACGCACACGAGCGTCACGTAGAACCTAAAGTCGCGGACGACCAGCGTAGTCTCCCCCCCCATTGCGAATCGTTTGCCGTGACCACGCACGTGCGGTCGGTTTCGTGGCCGACGGGGCGGGAGGGGGCTCGCGCAGGTCGGAGTGTTTGTACGGCTACACGGTCAACAAACGTGCCACGGGCCTCACATTCAGAGACTTCGTAATACCGCGCGGTTGATGTCCGCCGGGAGCGTCGGACCGGCGTAGATCATGCCGCTGTAGAGCTGCACGAGCGCTGCGCCGGCCGCTAGCTTGGCCATGGCGGTGTGGGCATCCACGATCCCGCCGACGCCGACGAGCTCGATACTATCTGGAAGTTGATCCCTGAGTTTCCGCAAAATCTCCGTCGAGTGCACAAATACGGGCGCGCCACTGAGGCCGCCGGCGCCGATGGCCTCGATGGTTTTGGCGGAAGCCGTCAGAGGCGCGCGGGCCGTCGTCGTATTGGTGGCGATGATGCCGGCCAGCCCCGTCTCCACGGCGATCGCGACGATGTCCGCGAGCTCGGCGTCGTCGAGGTCGGGTGCGATCTTGAGCAACATCGGGCGCGGTGTCGCGAAGCCCTGATTGGCGGATTGCAACTCGTGCAGCAATCGTGTCAGCGGCTCGCGGGCCTGGAGCGCGCGCAGGCCCGGCGTATTCGGCGAACTCACGTTGACGGCGAAGTAGTCCACCAAGTCCCCTAGGCGCAGCAGGCACGTGAGGTAGTCCGCGGTGGCGTCCTCGTTGGGCGTGTCCTTGTTCTTACCGATGTTCCCACCGATAACAAGGTCTTTCGGCCGCGCCTGCCGCTCTAGGTTACGTGCCAGCGCATCCACGCCGGCGTTGTTGAAGCCCATCCTGTTGACGAGTGCGCGGTCGGCCGGCAGGCGAAACAGCCGCGGCTTGGCATTCCCGGCCTGCGGCCGCGGCGTGACCGTCCCGAGCTCCACGCTACCGAAGCCGAGTCTCGCCATCAGCGGGTAGTACACGCCGTCCTTGTCGAAACCCGCCGCCAGCCCAACGGGATTCGGGAAGCGCAGCCCAAACACCGTCCTCGCGAGTCGCGAGTCCTGGACTCGCCATGCATCGGTAGCCGCGCGCGCCAAAGGTCCTAGTAGCCCCGTGGCCCGAAATCCTGCCATCGTCAGGTGGTGCGCGCGCTCCGGGTCGACTCGGAACAGGAGGGGTTTCAGGAAATGGTACACGTGGTGGGGGGCTTAGCTTGCGCCAAATCTACAGCTCCATGACCCCGGCCAAGCTGCTGCTCTTCGGCGAACACACCGTCCTGCACGGCGGCGAGGCGCTCGCGGTCCCGCTCCAAAAGTTCGGGGCTGCGTGGGCGGCGGCGTCGGAGGCTCAGCCACGCAATCTCCTGTTCTCGGACTGGGTCACCTACGCCAGCAACGGACCCCACGAGCCCGCCGGTCCTGCGGGTCGCGCCCGCGAGTGGTTGGACGTAGACCGGTGGCGTTCGGAGGTGCCGGACCTAGCCGTCGCGAGCGACATCCCCAAGAGCTACGGACTCGGCTCCAGCGGCGCGCTCACGGCCATGATCTACGAGCGCTACGCGAGCGCCGACCGTAGCGCGGTGGCGCTGTCACTCCTCCGCGCGCGCCTCGCGTGGCTCGAGGGCTACTTCCACGGGCGCAGCTCCGGGCTCGATCCCTTGGTTTGCTACCTGCGGCAAGCCGTCCGGATCCATGTAGACGCTTCGATTTCGAGGGTCGAAGCGTTTGACCTCCCAATCGCCGACGCTGGAGAGTGGTTTTTGCTTAATTCGAGACAGCCCAAGGCCGGTAAAGCAGCGATAGCGCGTTTTGGCGAAAGCTGTAAAGAGGACGGCTTTCGCCAAAACTACCTGGCGCCGGCACGGGAGCTGACGGCCGAGTTGATCGCAATGGCTCTGGGTGAGCTCGCCGCTGCTGTACGACCCTTCTCCGGGAGGGTGAAACGATTATCGACTCTACAGCTCGAACATCTGGACTGGCTGATCCCGACGCACATTCGCACGACTTGGCAGACGTGGCTCGAGCGGGATCTCGCCTACCTGAAATTGTGCGGGGCTGGGGGTGGGGGCTTTTTCCTCGGGTTGGCTATCGATCCGCACACCCTTAGGCATAGCTCGCAAGCGCAGTCGATCGTTTGGCTCTAGCGTATCTCGTCGCGGGCTCGAAGCGTAGCACCGGGACGAGCGGCCCATCACGCGAAGCCGGTCCTACCCTCAGTTCTCCTTCCTACTCGTCAGCACGAAGGCCGGCGGCACGTTCATGGGGATGAAGTCCACCTTGACGTTGCCGAAGATCGTCTCGTAGACCTTCTTGCGCACCAGGCTGTAGTGCACTTGGCAGAACGGTCCGCCGACGCGCAGGACGTCCTCGCAGAGCCGGACGATCGTATCGGCGAGGGTCTTGGGGAGGGACACGAAGGGGATCGCGCTCACCACCGCGTCGATTTCGGCGAAGTCATTCGCGAGCAGGTGACGCTTCAGGTGCTCAGCCGACTCCTCCACGACGATGAGGCGCTCGTCATCGAGGGCGCGGAGCTGGTCACAGAATCTCGCGTTGACCTCGAAGGCCATGAGGCGCGCCTCCGGGTGCATCGCCGCGAGGATGTGCTTCGTGATCACGCCATCGCCGGCGCCGAGCTCCAGGAGGTGTCGCGCGCCGACGAAGTCCACTTGCCGGATGGCGCCCTTACAAAGTGCGGGCGAAGAGCGCGTAACCGTTCCTACGGTCTTGAGGTTGCGCAGGCTCTCGCTCAGGAAGGTAATGGCGTTCATAGGGCGAGGGACTTCTTCAATGCCGGACAAAGGTGGTTCATTCTCCGCCGACCTGCGCGCCGTGCATGGCGCTGATCTCCGGGTCGACGACCGCGAAAGCGGCGAGGTCCCGGGGCCCGAGGCGGAGCCCGTCGTAATACGCCACCACCTTAGCCTCCGGAAAGCCCTTCTCCCGTAGTTCGGCGGCCAGTGCCGTCGCGGAACGGTAGGTCGCGTAGGAGCCGAGTTCGTAGTGGTAAGTGCCCCCGCCGCCCGGGGCGGTCACGATCGGGGCCGCCTGCCGGAGGTAGGCCTCATTGTCGTACATCTGCCCGAGCGTGGCTACTTCAACGCGGAACGCCGATCCTCGCTGCAGGTCGCGGTAGGTCTTATACGCATCGAGAGCGATGAAGTCCGGCACCTTCGGGTCGTCGAAGTTGCGGTTGAGCAGGTAGTCGGGCCCCGGGATCACCTGGAGCTCGAGGCGGCGGTTGAGCTTCTGGCCCTGCGGATTCTCCTGGCCGTTGTAATCGTTGGCCGCCAGCGGGTAGGCCGAGCCGACGCTCACGAGCTGGATCCGGTCCGCGGCGATGCCGCGCTCGCGCAGGTAGGTCGCGAAGCGCTCGGCGCGCTTGATGCCGAAGTAGATCCGGAATCTATCCGGGTCACCCTCGTCGCTGTGTGACGTGATCACGACGCGGGAGCCCGGATACTGCTCGAGGAACTGAATTACGGGCGCGGCCTTCTGCAGGGTGGCTGGCGTCACCACGTTGTCGTCGCGGCCGTACGCGAGGGGCGCGAGGGTGATCGACACCGGGATCTTGGCCCCCTCCGCCTTGGCGGGCGGCACCTGGACCTGGCCGTCGTCGTCGAGTAAGATCGCGGGCGCGGTCGCGACGCTGCTGCGCGCCGCCGTCTCGGTCACCTGAAGGAAAGTGAGCGGTCGACTCGTGGACTGTTGCTCGCGCTGCCGATCCTTGAAGTAGGCGACGAAGATGTCGCGCCCGCCGACGCTGGTCGTCCGCAGGTCCGACTCGTAGAAGCCTTCCAGGCCACTGGCCGACAGTCGGAAGTGCATCTCGTCCCCGGCGGAGTTGATGGACAGGCCGGCATTCTCTGCCTCGCCCCAGGACTGCGTACGGTCGTCGAACACGGACCGGAAGATGTCGAAGCCCCCTACCGAGGCATCGGCCCGGTTGCTGGAGTAGAAGAGGGTCCGCCCGTTCTCGGTCAGGAAAGGACTCCGCTCGTCGTAGGCCGTGTTGATCTCCGGGCCGAGGTTAGTAGGGCTCGTCCACCGCGCGTCCCTCCGGACGGTAATGTACAGGTCCATCCCGCCGTAGCCGCCGGTGCGCGCGCTCGCGAAGAGCATAATGCTGTCGCGGAAGAAGATCACGTCCTTGTCGCCGTTGCGGGGCGACAGCGGGTGATCCGTCCAGATCGGCGTGTACAGGCTCCGATCTTCCGCCTTGGCGCGAAAGGTGTCCACGTGGATATCGCCGCTATACGCGCTCGGGCCCCGGAGGTAGAGCAGCACCTGACCCCCGGAGGCGAAATCCAGGATCTCGTCGTGCTCGGGACCGTTCAGCAGGGCACTCATCCGGTCGGCTGTCCCCCAACGCCCATCTTCGAACTGGACCGAGAACATATCGCTCGACAGCGAGCCCGTTGGGGACGGCAGCCCTTCCGACGTGCGGCGCCCGCCGGTGTTACCCTCCTGCTTGCTCGAGAAGTAGAGCCGGTCCGAGTAGTTGGGGCTGAGCACCGGGTGGAACTCGTCCCCGTCGGTATTGATTCCCCTGCCTATATTTTCAGAGTAGGCAGACAGTGTCCCCGTGCTCGGCCCCATGCGCAGGCCGTTGCCCACGCGCCTTACCTCATCCACGACACTTGCGTAAAGCGGATGCTTAGCGCCGGCAGCCTTCAGGAACTCCTTGTAGCGGTCGGCGGCCTTCTCGAAGCTGCTCTGGTGGTGCTCGATCTGCGCGAGCGTGAGATAGACCTCCGGGGCGATTTTGCCCTTCGCGCGCAGTAACCCCTCGAGCAGCGTACGGGCCTCGGTGAGCTGATTGAGGTTGAAGTGACTGATGGCTAGTGGGTACCACACCTCGTCGTCCTCGGCCTCGTAGCGGCGGTAGACCACGAGGGCCTCGATGGCGTTGGCGTAGCGCCCGGCGGCATAATAATCGAGTCCGTTGCGCTTGTAGGTTTTGATGTTGCCCTGCGCGGAAGCGTCACCCGTCGTACTGACGAGGGCGCAACAGATGAGTAAGGCGGAGAGGACGTACTTCAAAGCTAGACGCTGCGGTTTGGGTCAAAGGCCTCGAGGTAGTCGGCCACCCGACGCAGGAAGCTCCCACCCAGGAACCCGTCGACCACGCGGTGGTCGTAGCTCAACGAGAGGAACATCATGTGCCGTATCGCGATCACGTCCCCGTCGGGGGTCTCGAGCACGGCCGGTCGTTTGCGGATGGCGCCGGTGGCGAGGATGGCCACCTGCGGCTGGTTGATGATTGGCGTCCCCATTACGTTGCCGAAGGTACCTACGTTGGTGACGGTGAAGGTGCCCCCCTGAATATCTTCTGGCTTGAGCTTGTTGGTCCGCGCTCGGCCAGCCAGGTCGTTGACGGCCCGCGTGAGTCCGGGGAGGCTGAGGAGGTTGGCCTCCTTGATCACCGGGACGATGAGGTTCCCGCTCGGCAGCGCCGCGGCGAGCCCGATATTGATCTGGCGTCGGCGGACGATCTGATTGCCGCTCACGGTCACGTTGATCATCGGGAAGTCGAGGATTGCCTTCACGACCGCCTCCACGAAGATGGGCGTGAAGGTGATCTTCTCGCCGTGCGTGCGCTCGAAGGTCGACTTGGCGCCCTCGCGCCAGCGCCACAGCGCCGTGACGTCGGCCTCGACGAAGCTCGTCACGTGCGGACTCGTCTGCACGGACTGCACCATGTGGTCGGCGATCAAGCGCCGCATCCGGTCCATTTCGTAGATCTCGTCTCCCGGCATGGCCACGTGTGTGGCGGTGGGCTTCGACATCGGGGCTGCCGACGTGGCGGCTGGACCCGCGTCTGGGCTCGCGGGCACCCGCACCGACTCTCCCTTTCCGGAAGCACGCTGGGATAAGAAGCCGATGACGTCCTGCTTGTTGACGCGGCCCTCGTGGCCGCTGCCGCTGATGCTCTCGAGCTCGCGCTGACTGATGCCCTCCTCGGAGGCGATCTTCCGAACCAGCGGAGAGTAGAACCGGCCGTCGTCGCCGATCCGGGACACCGGGCCGGTGGATTCTGAACTCAGCAGTGTTTGCGCCGCCCGTAAGGGGGCTTCGACTTGCGTCATAACCTCCTGCGGCACTTCGGCCACGCCCGCGGCGGGACCGGTCGTCGAACCACTGGTGCCGCTCGTCTCGGGGGAGGCGCTCTCCTCGGAGGGAGCGCTCGACCTCGCGGACGCGTTTGGTTTCGCGGAGGCGTTCGGTTTCGCGGAGGCGCCCGGTTCGGTGTCGATCACGGCGATCACCTGGCCCACGGGCACCACGGCATCCACCTCGAAGCGGATCTCGACGAGGACGCCAGCCACCGGCGACGGCACCTCGGAGTCGACCTTGTCGGTCGCGATCTCGAGTACGGTCTCGTCGACGTCCACGGCGTCACCGACGGCTTTGCTCCACGATAAGATCGTGGCTTCGATAATGCTCTCGCCCATCTTGGGCATGATTAGTTCTACGGCGGCCATGAGGGCGGGGGATGGACGGGATTTGGTAGGCGGGCTTAAGGCGGCGCAAAACTAGACCTTTAGCAAGAACCGCCGCAGCAGATCGAAACCTGCATTCGCGGTCCGTTCGATGTTGCTCCCGCGATCGCGCCCGAGCGACAGGCGCCGGGTCACGACCCGCTCCGCGTCCCCGACCGCGATCCAGATCGTGCCGACGGGCTTCGCGTCCGTCCCGCCGGTCGGCCCGGCGATCCCGCTGCTGGCGATGGCCACGTCGCAGCCCAGGAGCTCTATCGCCCCGCGGACCATCTGTGTCACCACGGCCTCGCTGACTGCGCCGAACTGGGCCAGGTCAGCCTCCGCCACGCCGAGGAGCCTAGTCTTCACGGCGTTGTCGTACGGGACCACCGCCCCCCTGAACACCGCCGACGCCCCGGGTCTCGCCGTAATCTCGGCGGCCATCCGACCGCCGGTGCAGCTCTCGGCCGTTCCGACCGTGAGCCCGCGCGCTAACAGGGTTTCGTGGAGCGCGGTCACGAGGTCCGTATCGCCATAGCCGAAGATAGCCTCTCGCGCGATGCGGGACTCGATGCGGCGTTGTAGGGCCTCGAGTTCGGCGGCCACGGAGGCCTCGTCCTCGCCCTCGACGTTGATGCGGAGTCGCACGGTCCCGAGCGACGGGAGGTAGGCGATCTTGGCCGTCGGCGGTAGGTCGCGCTCGATGTCCTCGATCGCGGTCGAGAGTTCGGTCTCGCCTATGCCCGCCGTCTGGATCGTGACGCGTTTAGCAGGTTTTGCTGTAAAGCGCCTCAGTAGGCGTGGGATAATCTCTTCCTTGACCAAGGCCTTCATCTCGCGCGGCACACCCGGGGTGGCTGCATACACGACGCCACGGTGTTCGACCCAGACCCCGGGCGCCGTACCGAGGCCATTGAGCAGGGCCGTGGCCCCAGTGGGCAGCATGGCCTGCTTGCGCTGGTCGCCGGTCATCGGCCGGCGGATCACCTCGCTAAAGATATACCGGATCCGCGACCAGGACTCCTCGTGCAGCTCCAGACCGCGCCCGAGGTAGTCGGCGAGGCTCGCGAGTGTGCGGTCGTCGTTGGTGGGGCCGAGGCCGCCCGTCATCAGGACGACGTCGACGTCCTCGGCCGCCTGTGTGAGGGCCCTGGCGATCTCGCCACCCGCATCGCCGACGGTGGCCTTGCCGACGAGCCGGATCCCTGCCTCGTCGAGGGCCGCCCCGATCCAGGCGGCGTTCGTGTCGACCACCTGGCCGATCAGTAGCTCGTCCCCGATGGTGAGTAGGCGTGCGCGCATCGGGCGAAGGTGTCCCAAAAAAAGAAGCCCTGATCCCCGGGGGGACCAAGACTTCCGATTCCCAGAAGTGAATCTTACGCTACTGCGACCCCACGATCCGAGGGTGCGGTCAGTAGCGGTCAACGGCCTCCGGGCAGAGGCCAGTGGACAGGTCTGCGGTCATTTGATTAGGGATGATCCGGACCTCGCGATGTAGACAAGAACTGGGCCGAAGGTACGAGTGTAACAGTCGTACGAGAGCATCGAGAACTGCCTTAGGCAAATTTCTGCATGTACTGTCGATTGGTGTAATGGTACATCCTGCCTCGCCGCGCCTGCTTAGGTCTCGGCCACGCGACGCGGGTCCCGACGCCTGTGTCGCCGCCTTACAGGGCCACGACCGGACCTTCGTAACGGATCTCGTCTAGTGAGAAGCGCTCCTCGGCGCCCCCCAACTCTAGGATGAGCTGGCCGTGGGAATTGACGCCTTGTAGCCTTGCGGCAAAACAGCTGTCGTCGGCGCTTCGCCGGTAGCGCCCCCACTGCCCAAAGCCCAGTAGGTGCTCGTGGTAGCGGTGCGAGATCGCGTAGACGTCCCCGGTCGAGACCGCGGCCCGGAGCTCGGCGTGGGCCACTTGCAGGCGACGCGTCAGCGCGGCCCAAACCTCGTCCAGGTCGAACGCCTGGTTCGTCACCTTCCGCAGACTGGTCGCCCCGGGAGCCTCCGCGAAGTCGATCTGGTTGACGTTGAGCCCAATCCCAACCACGACGTAGAGCGGGTCTTCGGCCGCGAGACTCGCCTCTACCAAAAGCCCGGCTACTTTGGCGCGCCCTACGAAAACATCGTTGGGCCACTTCACGCGACACTCGACAGGCCCGGCAAAATCTTCGACGACGTCGCGGACCACGAGGGCGATGTTTTGCGAAAGCGTGAATAGACGTCCGGCCTTCAGTCCGGCGGCATCGAGGAGGTAGGAGACGTATAGGTTCTCCCCCGCGGCGCCCTCCCAGCGGCGGCCGAGCCGCCCGCGGCCGTGGGTCTGGAAGTCGGCCCGGAGGCTCGTGCCTTGCGGCAGTACGGCGCGCGCGCGGATTGCGTCTTGTACGCGGGACTGCAGCAGACGGCTCGTCGAATCAACGCTCGCGAGACGCTCACCGAGGGAGGTCCAGGCCGTGGATGTCGCCAGGGTGTATCTTTTCGGGACCATCGATCTAAATTCTGGTCGAAATCTCGCCAGCGAGATAGCCGAAACAAACTGTGAGGCGTTAGTTTCACAACCTCAACCACGAGGTTCCGTCTTCACAAAAGTATCCATTTGCCTAGCCAAATCGCCGTACGCCCCCGTCGCAAAGCCATCCAGCAGCTCAACGACCTGATCGTGGATAGCATCCAGGACATCAAAGGGAAGAGCATCGTCTCGATCGACCTGCGGGAGATCGAGGACTCCCCGGCCGATTTTTTCATCATCTGTGAAGGCGAGAGCCACGTGCAGGTGCGGGCGATCGCCGAGAACGTCCGCCGCCGCCTACGCTCCGAGGCCAACGAACGCTCGAAGCCGATTGAGGGCCTTCAGGTCGCGCACTGGGTGTGCCTCGACTACTTCGACACCGTCGTGCACATCTTCAGTCGGGACGCGCGCTCGTTCTACGACCTCGAGAGCCTGTGGAGCGATGCGCCGAGCACCGACTACCCCGACGCCTAGCAAAGCTGCGGCGCCGACATCTATGAGCGCAGCATCTCCCCTCTCAAAACTGTAATGGCTCGCCCGGCGTATAAGCATGCGCCGCCGGTAGCCAAAGCCCTCTCGCATGAGCGATAAGAAATCAGAAAAGCCCTCCACGCCGAAGTTTAAACTCTACTGGGTTTACGGCTTGGCGATCGTATTGATCCTGGCGTTTAACGTCTATACGATCAACGCCAACGCTACCGAGGAGATCGGCATCAAAGAGTTCGGCACCTTCGCCCTCGATGGCGACGTCGAGAAGGTCATCATCGAGAAGAACTCGGGCACGGCCCAGGTCTTCCTCACGACGGCCGCCCTCGGCGAGTCCCAGCACAAGAAGGCCAAGGACAACGGCGCCACCAAAGACCGCCCGGCCTACGCCTTCGAGATTGGCTCGGTCGAGACCTTCAACGACGAACTCGCGAAGCTCAGCGAGCAAGACGTCGCCGTAGGCGAGATCCCGATTTTCTACGAGAAACGCACCAACGTGATCGGGACCGTCATCAGCTACGCGCTCCCGATGCTCCTGATCCTCGGCCTGTGGCTACTGATCATGCGCCGCATGGGCGGCAGCGGCGGCGGACCAGGAGCGCAGATCTTCAACATCGGCAAGTCTAAAGCGACGCTCTTCGACCAGAACGCGAAGGTCAACGTGACCTTCGCCGACGTGGCCGGCCTCGAGGAAGCCAAGGAAGAAGTCGTCGAGGTCGTCGACTTCCTCAAGAATCCGAAGAAGTACACGAGTCTAGGGGGCAAAATCCCGAAAGGTGTGTTGCTAGTTGGCCCTCCGGGCACGGGTAAGACGCTGCTGGCCAAGGCCGTGGCCGGTGAGGCGGGCGTACCGTTTTTCTCGATGTCGGGTTCTGATTTCGTGGAGATGTTCGTCGGCGTCGGCGCGAGCCGCGTACGCGACCTCTTCAAGCAGGCTCGCGAGAAAGCCCCTTGTATTGTGTTTATTGACGAGATCGATGCCATTGGTCGCTCCCGCGGTAAGGGCCAGATGCAGGGCGGCAACGACGAACGCGAGAACACGCTCAACCAGCTCCTCGTGGAGATGGACGGCTTCTCGACCGACAAGGGCGTCATCTTGATGGCGGCTACCAACCGGCCGGACGTGCTCGATTCGGCGCTCTTGCGTCCGGGACGTTTCGACCGCCAGATTGGAGTGGACCGGCCCGACCTCGCCGGTCGCGAGGCGATCTTTAACGTCCACCTTAAAAACATCAAGATCAACTCGGAGGTCAAGGCGCTGATCCTCGCCGAGATGACGCCGGGCTTCGCCGGTGCCGAGATCGCCAACGTCTGCAACGAGGCTGCCCTCGTGGCCGCGCGTCGCAACAAGACCGCCATCGACCTCGATGACTTCAACCACGCCCTCGACCGCGTAATCGGTGGGCTCGAGAAAAAGAACAAGCTCATCAGCCCCGCCGAGAAGGAGATTATCGCCTACCACGAGGCCGGACACGCGGTGTGTGGTTGGTTCCTAGAGCACGCGAGCCCGCTGGTCAAAGTCACGATCGTCCCCCGCGGCATCGGTACACTCGGTTACGCGCAGTACTTGCCCAAGGAAGAGTACATCACGCGGACCGAGGCCCTCCTCGATCGCATGTGCATGACCTTCGGCGGTCGCGCCGCGGAGAAGCTCGTCTTCGGTAAAATCTCGACGGGCGCCCAGTCCGACCTCGACCAGGTCACTAAGATGGCCTACTCTATGGTAAGTGTCTTCGGGATGAGCGATACCGTAGGGCAGGTGTCCTTTTACGGGATGCAGAACGAGAGTTT
>JBGTKC010000039.1:0-14456 GCA_041744755.1 Saprospiraceae bacterium | reverse complement strand
GAGCGCTACGAGCCGGGAGGCGCTAAGGAACTTGGGATTCATAGCGCGTGAAGTAAATGCCGCGAGGCTACTGGTGGATCAGGATCCGGCTACTTCCGTTCACGCTCAGCACGTAGGTGCCGGCGGGCAGGGATGTTAGTGGGCGGGTGACGTAGCGCCCGTCGGCGAGCGCGGTGACGGGGGCCAGCGCGTGTACACGGCCGAGGGCATCGGCGAGGGTGACGCCTTTCGGCAAAACGGGGGTCGAGAAATAGATGGCCTCGGTGAAGGGGTTGGTGACGGCGAACAAGTCGGTGCTCTCGGATCGCTCGCGGACGGCGGAGGACTTGGTGCCGATCATGGCGATGGCGTTGTAGCGGAGGTTGCCGCTGAGTCGGAGGGGGTAGGCAAAAAGCCCCGGACGAACCGACCCGTCCCGCCAACCAAAGTAGGCGTCGTTCTGTGGTAACGCGACTTCAACGAAGGTAGAGTCCGTCACGACGCCGCGATCGTAGTCGAAGGTGAGGAGACCGACGCTCGACTTGCCGACTTGGAGCGGATCCGCTTTTGCGGCCATCAGCAGAAGCTCATCTCTCGCCACCGAGAAACTTTCCGAGAAGGCGCTCTGCGGAAAGGGATAAGCGTGCTGCGCCGCGAAGGACGACGCGAGCTGCTCGACGACAATGAGTGAGTCGCGGTCTATCCCGGAGGTCCGCGCTAGGGACACCGCAAGACGACCGTCCGAGAGGTACTGTGCATATTTAATGTATCGAGGTTCGTTGACGAACCTCGAGAATGCATTGATCACCTTGCCTTCTCGGATAATTTGCACGTCGAAAATCAAGTTGGCCGCGCCGGAAGAAAAGTCTATACTCACCACAATAATTGCTAAATCTCCGTTCGGCGCAAAACTAGAATTCTGGATATAAAGGAGTTCAGCGTCCCGTGGCCCGCGAGACTCGATTGGGATGGCGATTTGCCGCGCGATCGCGCCCAGGCTATCGAGCACGTAGAGCGTCTCCGAGAGACTGCTTTGGCTCATATAATACGCACGGCCACCCCCTTCCCAGAGTTCCAGCTTACGGGCGAGCATAAGTTTGCCTACAAGTTTCGTTTCCGCGATGAGGCGACCGTCTTTGAGGGTGAGCACGTTAATGATGCCGCTGCCGTTCTGATCGCGGAAGGGCACTGTAACCGAAACGTACCTGCCAGACGCCGAAGCTGAAAGTAGATTACTCAGATCGGTGGATTCGGAGGTGCCATCAAGTTGGGAATAGCGTTCTTTCGTGCCGTCTATGTTAACCTTGATAATCGTGGGGCGACCCAATTGGGTCGCCAGTACACTACCATCTGTAAGCTGTAGCGCCTGTTGAATAGGCAGGTCTAACGTTCCGGCGTTCGGCACCAACGGACAGACAGTAAATGCCTTGCGCGGAGGGACGTAGCTCTGTACATAGCTTTGGGTTCCACCGGCGACTGCTTCCGATATGTAATTGAAAAGGACTTTTGGACCGAGATATCTTCTATTTGCGACTCGAACATTTATAGAGGTTAGTCCAGTCGGTACCACTTGGCCAATAACAGCCTTCAAATCTTTAATTTCGAAAGCGAATCCAGACATGGTATTTGTTAAATTGACCATCGAATCCAAGCCCCAAGGCCAAACCTGATATACTTGATTCGGGAAATTCGAATCTTCGGAAGAGACGGTATAGTCTTGTCCATAGTAACGCACGACATACCTAATAGTGCGATCAGTGTTACTCGGGTCTTGAATAAAGAATTGGACGCCCCCCGGAACGGGTAACGCCGCCTTAAACTCAACGTTTTGTAGGTTTAAATCCTCGGGCGTGAGGTAGAAAGCTTTCGTATCTTCTCTCAGCGAAGTAAAATACAAGTGCGCCGGATGAATCAAGACAATGTCCTCCCCGATCCGATTGATCGACGCAGGTCCTCCCGAAAGCCGACCTGTCTCCTCACGCTTTAGCACGCGGCCCGTGCGGTCGTAGATAGTTAATACGCCGAGGTACGCAGGATCGATCGAGTTCCTCGCTAGAATGTATCCCTTCTCATCGGCGTACAGCCCTTCGAAAGTTGGCGATCCCGCCTTAACGTCCGCGAGGACGACCGATCCTAGCAACTGGCCAGCGGGGGACAACCGGTAGACGGCAACACTGTCGCTGAGGTTTTCGCCAAGCACGAGCAAGTCCACACCGCCCTCGTGGGCCCACAGTGAGCTTTGCGATAGCCGATTGCCTAGCCCGCGCGGGAGCTCCGCACGCCACAGCTCCTCGCCCGCCGCGGAGAAGTGCTTGACGACGGTGTGGTTCGTCTCGGCAGCTACCGTGAAGACGCTCCCGTCCACACCGACTGCCGCGCTCTTGATCTCGCACTGCCGGAAGTCATTCGCCACGCGATAGACCGTGGGCACTTGTGCACTTGCGGCTCCGGCGGCAGCCAGTAGACACGCCGTCAAGAAGGGATAAACTAGTTTCATAGGTGCAAGATTGGCAGTGGAATCCGGAGCGCTTAGCAGTTTAAGCAGCTCCCTCAAAGCGCTCGCGTTTGCCAAAGATCACGTAAATAGGTTACTCCCCGCTCGCCCCGCGCTACCCAAATTCGTCGAGCCGCCGTCGTCACGAGTTTTGGCGAAAGCCGCCTGCCCACCCCCATCTTCGCCCCCCATGCAAAAGGTCCTCTTCGTCGACCGCGACGGCACCCTCGCCCTCGAACCGGCCGACCAACAACTCGACAGCCCCGCGAAGCTGACCTTCTACCCGGAGGTGATGCGCTACCTCGGCCGCATCGCCCGCGAGACAAACTACCGCCTCGTGATGGTCACCAACCAGGACGGCCTCGGCACGGCGAGCTTCCCGGAGGAGACGTTTTGGCCGACGCAGGAGCTGGTGATGCGGACGCTCGAGGGCGAGGGCATCCGCTTCGACGAGATCGTCATCGACAGGACCTTCGCGAGCGAGGGGGCGCTTACGCGAAAACCGAATACCGGTTTGCTGACGCACTACATCGAAGGCGACTTTGATTTGACCGGCAGCTTCGTGATCGGGGACCGGCTCACGGACATGAAGCTGGCCGATAACCTCGGCGCCAAGGGGATCTTGATCGGCTACAGCGGACTCGGCGACCAGGAGGTGGCGCGTGAGCAGCTAGAGGTCATCGCCCTCCGCACAGACCACTGGCGCGACATCCACACGTTTTTGCGAAAGCAGAACCGGCGTACCGTCCACCACCGCAAGACCAACGAAACCGACATCCTCGTGTCACTCGACCTCGCCGGCGAGGGCCGCGCCAACGTCTCCACCGGGCTGCACTTCTTCGACCACATGCTCGACCAGATCGCGCGCCACGGTGGCATCGACCTCGACGTGACGGCCAAAGGCGACCTGCACATCGACGAGCACCACACCGTCGAGGATACCGGCCTGGCTTTAGGGGAGGCTTTCGCCAAAACTTTAGGCGACAAGCGCGGCCTGATGCGCTACGGCTTCGCGCTCCCGATGGACGACGCCGAGGCGCAGGTGAGCGTCGACTTCGGCGGCCGCCCGTGGATCGTGTGGGACGTGAAGTTCGAGCGCGAGCGCGTCGGGGACCTGCCGACGGAGATGGTGTTCCACTTCTTCAAGAGCTTCTCGGACGCGGCGAAGTGCAACCTGAACGTGCGCTGCCAGGGTAACAACGAGCACCACAAGATCGAGGCGATCTTCAAGGCCTTCGCGCGCGCCGTACGGATGGCGCTTCAGGTCGACATGGAGGACGAGGGCTTGCCGACGACGAAGGGGGTGGTGTGAGGAAAGTGTTGAATTGTCGAAGGTTGGATTTTTGAATGCGCTGCCGCGACGTGAGGCTGGGCTGTGGGGGGGAGGCCCGACGACGTACACGAATTTGGCAACATTGACTCTTTTAGGCAACTCCGCACCCGCCTTGGCGTAACACATCTTCGCGAGCAGCTATTTAAGGCACCCAAGACGCGCCACATGCCGCCAAACTCGATCCGACGACTGATCCGCTCGCTCGCGCTCACCTGCGCATGCCTACCTGGTGCACTCCTCGCCCAGGACACGCTGTACTTCTTCGACGGCGATCTGCACATCGGGCGTGTCGTGGAGCAGTCGCCCGTGCTCGTCGCCTACAAGAAGGCCAGTGAACCTAAGGGCCTCACCTACCGCGTCAAGCCCGAGCGCCTGCTGGCCCTCAAACTTTCCGAGGAGAGTGCCCGAACCTACGAGGCCTTCGACCGCACCCAGCCGGGGCAGTCGGGCGCGGAACTGCCCGCGGGTGACCGTCGGGAATCGCGGAGGAGACTCGAGATCATGCTCGCGAGCGATGGCATCGCCCAGCAGGAGTACTCCGCCGGCAAGTCACTACGCAGTACGGGTACGGTCTTCAGCGTGATCGCTGGCGCCGGGCTCGGCTACTCCCTCGTGCAGCGGATTAGGAAGGGTTCTGCCGCCCCACGTGCAAACACGCTCTTGCCCGTGGGCAGCGGGACGTTGGGGATTGCTTCGGCGCTGATGCAATCAGCGGGTCACAAACGGATGACGCACGCCGTCGAGAGCTATAATGGGCGTTCGGGCGACATCGACCTTAAGCTCGGCCTGACGCCCTCCGGCGCTGGGTGGGTCATGACTTTTTGAGGGTTCGCCGCTGGCTTAATCACTTACGACGGTTAGCCGCTTCCCCCGAAATACCACCTCCTCTCCCGCCCGCACCCCCGCCAACGCCGCGCCCAGCGGGCTCTCCAGACTGATGGAGTACACCGGCCCACCTTCTACACCCTTCACGCGCCCGATCCCGCACGCCAGCAAGTAGCGCTCGCCCGTCGCCACCCGCACCACGCTCCCGATCGTAGCCCGCTCACTGGCGTCGGCGCGCTCGGCCATCTCGAGCTGCAGCAACTGCTCCTGCAATACCCGCGCCTGACCCTCGAGCCGGTCTAACTCCTGTTGTATCATCTCGCGACTCGTCTCGAACTTGTCGCCGGCGCTGGATTTCGTGTCGCCGGCCTGATCGTCGGCCAGCTGCGCGAGCTGCGACTCGACCACGGCGAGCCCCTGTCGCACCTGCTGCCGCGCAGCGGAAAGTATCTCGGACGTCGGCATGATCGGCGCGGTCTTAGAAGGCAGCCGCGAGCGCGATAATCACCAGGGCCAGCAAGGCCAGCGCCGCGATGCCGACGAAGCCGAGGATCGTCCCCGCGATGGCCATCCCGCGGTTGACGAGGTAACCTTCCCTACGTCGCCGCATACTCGTGAAGCCAAACACCACCGCCAGCACCGACGCGATCAGCGACAGGCCCAGCGCAAACACCCCCAGGGGCCCAATGAAAAACAGAAACGCCACGCCGAGGACCCCGAGCACGAGGCTACCGACCGACATCAGGCGCTTATCGGACTCGTCGCGGGGCACGCCGTGGCCCTTGGACACGCGAGCGGTCTTCCGCTCTCGGCGCTCGGTCGCGCGCTGCGGCTTTGCGTCGAATCCACGGGTGATACCTGCCTTCGCGCCTGTGGCCGAAAGGTCTCCGACGCCGGAGGTAACGCTGAACTCGGGTGCGTCTGCCGTCGACCCAACCACGGCTTCGAGCGTTTGGGAAGCACACAAACACGTCAGCAACCACAGCGCGATTTGTAGCAATTTGGGCATGAGGCCTGAGACTGGTTCGCTGCAAAATAACTCCCTTATGGCCCTCATGGAATCCACGATGATGGCGCTCGGTACGCCCGCGCCCGACTTCACCCTCCCCGACGCCGCCAACGTGAATGCGCCTATCCACCTGAGCGTGCACGCGATCGGCGCCGAGGCCACCCTCGTCATCTTCATCTGCAACCACTGCCCCTACGTGTTGCACGTCATCGACCAGCTCGTCGCGCTCGCGCAAGACTACCAGCCGAAGGGCCTCAAGGTCGTAGCCATCTCCAGCAACGACGCCGAGCGCTACCCCGCCGACGCCCCGGACGAGATGGCGGCTTTCGCCAAAACCCACGGCTTCACCTTCCCGTACTGCTACGACCAGACCCAGGAGGTGGCCCACGCCTACGACGCCGTATGCACGCCCGACTTCTTCCTCTTCGACGCCGACCTAGAGCTCGCCTACCGCGGGCGCCTCGACGGGAGCCGGCCAAAGAACGACACCCCCGTCACGGGCGCGGACCTGCGGCGGGCCCTCGACCTGATCCTCGGCGGCGAGGCGGTCCCGGAGGAGATGCAGGTGCCGAGTGCGGGTTGCTCGATTAAGTGGAAAGCATAGCCCATCGTCGATGGACGCGATCGTCTCGTCCCGCTTCCTAACGAAGTCGCCCGCGCCCGACTCCTCAGGAGGTCGAGCGCGGGCGGTACCGAGGTTGATTAGGGTATAGTGTTTCGGGACGGTGGCGACTAGCCTTGCGCCTTCTGGCGGGAGACTACGTAGCGGACGCCGAGGGAGACGTGTGCCCCGAGGGAGTGGACGACTCTGCCGGGCGTGATGCTCGGGCCGAAGTCAAACGTAAACTCGAGTGGCAGGTTGGTCGGCAGGTACTGCGCGCCGATGAAGGCCTTGTAGTTGAGCGACATATCGGCGTAGCGCGGCATGGCCGTACTCCCGGTCTGGTCGTTGGTGACCGCAGTGAGGCCGGCGATGAAGTCCTTGTCGTAGGTGAAGTAGCTGCGGCCGAGCCCGAGGCCGCCGTAGAGGCTCACCTGGCGCCACGCCGGGGCCGTGAAGCCGTGGTCCGACATGTAGAAGAACAGACCGCCGTTGATGTTGGTCTCGCGGTACTCCGAAGGCTGGCGCACGGTGGCGTTGAACTCGAAGGCGATAGCCTCCGTGAGGAAGGCTTTCGCCGAAACGCCTACGGGCGTACCTACCCTCGCGCCCACGGCGACGCGGGCTTGCTGCGCGGAGGCGACCTGGGCGGTGGCGAAGAGGAGCGTGAGGCCGAACAGGGCGGTATGTAGTGCTTTCATAGTAGAGAAGCAACCTCCAAAACCTGGGCCAAACCATTTAGGGTAGTTCGTCAAACGGGCTACCGTCCCCGGACTCCATTGACGGAACGCGGAGGCTTGCTTTGCAATGTCGATAACGGACGCTCAGAATCTATTGCAAATGAGGTAAATACGCATGGACGTATTTTGACTACTGCCGCGAGATGATGTACCGGACCCCCAGGGAATAGTGAAAATAAAAGCTGTCGTACACGAGGCCGGCGTAGATGGCGGGCCCGCCGTCGAAGGTGAGTTCGAGGGGTACGTCCTCGAAGGCGTACTGCAAGCCCACGTACCCACGGATGTTGAGGGCCGCCGCGCCGACCTCACTGCGGCTGCGGCCGGTGCCGAAGAAATACCGGTCGCGGTAGTTGAAAAATGAGACCCCGGCCCCGCCGCCGACGTATAGTTTGAGCAATTCCAGATCGGCGTCCCCGAAGTCCAGATTGAGGTGGTACAGGGCTGCCGCACTCAGCGAGAAATCGCGGCGGGAGTTGTACAACCCGATGGACGCGATGCCCTCCAGGGCGAGGTCATCGGTGACGAAGTGCTTGACCGAGAGCCCGAACGGTGAACCGAGGCGCCCGCCGGCGGCGGTACGGACCTGCTGCGCTCGTAGGGTCGATGAAGTGGCAAAGGTGAGCACCGCGAGGGTGGCGAACGTGGAGAACGTGTGTTTCATAGTGTCTATCGCTGATGGAGAGCCGCCCCTCGACCAACGAGGGAGCAAAGGGCCGCAAAGCTGAATCCGCGCGCCGCAGCGGGGCTTCAGAAAGCGGTAAACTTAGCGCGGCGCGCACGCCCTACACGACCTCGAGGTCGCCTTCCGGCGAAACTTGCTGGATCACTGCCGCCGCCGCCACGCACGCGAGACACCCGAGGGGATTGAACCACAGGTAGGTGAACTCGATGATCTCGAGGTAATTCACGAAGAAGACCGCAAACACCACGGCCTGAGCCAGGATAGCCCCGTAAAAAACCGCCCGTCCGCCGATGCGCTTGAAGAAAAACGCGCACACGAAGATCCCGAGGATCGGCCCGTAGAACACTGAGCCAATGATGTTGACGGCCTCGATGAGGTTGTCGAACAGGCTCGCCACCGCCGCGAACGACAGTGCCACGAGTCCCCACGCCACGGTGAAGAGCTTCGAGGCCACGAGGTAGTGACGGTCCGTGCCGTCGGTGTTGATGCGGCGCCGGTAGACGTCAACCACGGTGGTTGTTGCGAGGGCGTTGAGCTCCGAGGCGCTCGACGACATCGCCGCCGAGAAGATCACCGCGATCAGCAGTCCGACGATCCCGATCGGCAGGTAGTTGAGCACGTAGCTAATGAAGATGTAGTCCTCGTCCTTGGTCTCGATCTTCGGGTCGACGCGCTTGAGGAGGCCGTCTACCTCGGCGCGGACCTGGTGCTCCTGCCGGTCGAGATCCTGGGCGCTGAGTAGACTTTCGTCAAAACTCGTCCCGTCGCGCAGCTGGCCGGCGAGCGTCGTCATGGCCGTCGCCTTCGCGGCGTGGATGGCGTCGTAGCGGGTTTTGGCGAAAGCGAAACTGTCGGCCTTCGCACTGCGCTGGATCAGCTCTATGTTGGCGCGGTTGAAGTGCACCGGCGGGCGCTGGAATTGGAAGAACACAAAAGCGAGCACCCCGACGAAGAGCACCAGCACCTGCATCGGGACCTTGATCATCGCGTTGAACAGAAGGCCCAGTCGCGACTCCGTGAGCGAGGCCCCCGACAGGTAGCGTTGCACCTGGCTCTGGTCGGTGCCGAAGTAGCTCGTAAATAGGAACAGGCCCGCGAACACGCCCGACCAGATGTTGTAGCGCTTCGACAGGTCGAACTCCAGGTCGACGAGTTCCAGCTTGCCCATCTTACCGGCGATGTTCATCGCGTCGGTGAGGGCGATGTCATCCGGGAGCTGCTGCACCAAGAAGACCCCGGCCGTGAACATGCCCACGAGAATCACGAGCATCTGCTGCTTCTGCGTCACGCTCACGGCTTTGGTCCCGCCGAAGACCGTGTACGCGATCACGATCCCGCCCATGACCAGCAGCGTGGCCGCGAGGTTCCACCCGAGGATGGTGCTGAGGATGATGCTCGGGGCGTAGATCGTGATCCCGGCGGCCAGACCGCGCTGGATGAGGAAGAGCCCGGCGGTAAAGGTCCGCGTCCGTAGGTCGAAGCGGCCCTCGAGGTACTCGTAGGCCGTGTAGACCTTGAGGCGGTAGTAGATCGGCAGCACGAAGACGCTGAGCAGGACCATGGCCAGCGGCAGGCCGAAGTAGAACTGCGCGAAGCCCATGCCCGACTCGTAGGCCTGGCCCGGGGTGGAGAGAAAGGTGATGGCCGAGGCCTGCGTGGCCATGATGCTGAGGCCGATCGTCGACCAGTGCAGATCACGGTCGCCGAGCAGGTAGCTCTCCGCGGTGTCGATGCGGCGCGTGCGCCAGGCCCCGTAGGCGACGATGCCGAGCAGCGTGACCGACATCACGATCCAGTCGAGGGTCTGCATCAGCTATACGACCTTTGGAAATACAGCAGCAGCAGCACCAGGCCCACCTGCCACACGATGACCACGGCGTAGAGCCGTGGCCAGGACCCGAGGAGGGGCGGTGGCTCGGGGTCCAGGGGGGGTTGAATATTCAATAGCCAGTTTTCAGTGTCCAACGCGCTGCCGCGCAAACGCGGGGTGCCCCTGCCAGCCGAGTTCCCCCGGGCCTAAGCCTAGGTACCCGAGGCTAAGCCGAGCCGCGACCCGCTCATAGAGAACGCAAGGGCGACCCCCGATTCCGGCGGAAGATAACAGGACCGCGGACTGTCTACGACCCAAGCACCGCAAAGGGTTAGCCGATTTGCTAACGCGAAGCCCCCTACCCCTCTATGTCCATCCGCCGCAACAGGCCGTCTTCAAGCGTATACACGTGCTCGATGTTGGCCTCGAGTATGGTCTGGCCCTGCAGGTCCTTCACCACCTGATGGACCTGAACCTGCAGGCGCCCATCATCGCGCATCTCGAGGTCGAGCACTTCGACCTGCGGCGTGATCTCCGCGCGCTGTCGGATCCAGTACGCGCGTACGGCTCCCTTCCCACTGACGTAACCGCCCTCGAAAGCCTTGGGCCAGTCGACATCCGGGTGCATCACGCGGAGGGCGTCGTCGAAGTCGCCGGCGTTAAAACCGGCGTAGGCGATGGTGATGAGTTCGCGGATCTGATCGTTCATAGGAGTGAGTACGGATGGCGACGGTGTAGTCACGCAAGTTGGGCCAAGGTCGCACTTGCTCTGCCAACCTCGGGTGAGGGTATGCAGCGAACTCCCTAGACGGTCGCCAACCGATTGCGCGTCCGTGAGGACCGCCAACGGTTCAAGGTACTTATCGGATGTTTTGGATGACTGCTGGAAGCGCTACGCCGGTGTCTACGTAGACCCTCATCGGTCTGGCCCTGGCTGGCGGTTCCCCCTCGCGTCCCGGTCTCGCCGAATCTCTTCGACGAAAGCAACCTTGAAAGGTCGACTCCGGGAGGGGGTACGACAACCGGCCAGCGCGTCGGCGTGTACGTGAGCTTCCACTGGGTGAGCGCTTAGACCTCCCCGTAGGATGTAGAACCCTGAAGACCCTCGACGGATCAGTAGCCCGAGGACGCAAGCTCAGCGTCGGAGACCGGATCCGGAATCCCGAGCGGATTCGTGAACCCGTTCACGGTCCCAACCGCCACTACCCGTCCTTTCGTGTCGAGAAGTCCGACATCGTCTTCGGCTCGTTTGAGTTGCTCGACGGTCTCCGGCGGGAGGACAATGCGCGTTGGGGGACCGCGGCTCCCGTGACTCAGGTACGGTAGTTGGAATCCCGCCAGACCCTCCAACAATTCCCCTTTCTACAGTTCACCGCTTGTCCCCGCCCCCCGCTCGTCTACCCAATCCCCCCGTTTGTCAATTCCCGGTCTTCTCCCCCAATCCCCCGGCCCACTTTTGAAGCATCAAGCCACCGAGAGCCCCCGTAAACAGCCGCACCATGACCCGCCACCGCTACCCTACCCTACTCGTTACCAGCCTCCTGCTCGCAGGTTTTGGCGCAAGCGCACAGACCATCACCGGCCGACTCGTCGACCCAGCCACGCAGGCGCCGGTCGAGTTCGCCAACGTGCTCCTGATGGGTGCCGCGGACTCAGTTTTGGCGAAAGCCGAACTCTCGGACCTCGACGGCCGCTTTGCACTCAAGGCCGACTCCGGGCGCTACTACCTCGATGTCAATATGATCGGCTACGGCGACTACCGCTCGGCAGCCTTTACGCTGCGCGGGGATACGACGCTCGGGACGATCGATTTCGCGGCTGCCGCCAAAACCCTCAGCACCGCGGTGGTGACGTTCAAGAAGCCCTTCCTCGAGCAGCAGGCCGGCAAGATGATCGTCAACGTCGAGAACTCGATCACGGGGCAAACCGGCTCGGCCGAACAGTTGCTGCGCAAGGTCCCGGGCCTCATCGTGCGCCAGGGCCAGGTGTCGATGGCGGGCTCGGCCGGGGTCACGATCCTCATCGACGGGAAGCCGACGCGCTACATGGATATGGCCTCGCTGCTGCGGGATCTGCCGGCCTCCGACATCTCGAAGATTGAAGTGATATCGCAGCCGGGCGCCGCCTTTGATGCGCAGGGCAACGGCGGTGTGATCAACATTGTGCTGAAGAAAAACGTCCGCCTCGGCACCAACGGTTCGGCGAGCGTCGGCTTCGGTCGCGGGACGTACGACAAGCTCAACACCAACCTCCAACTCAGCCACCGCGCCGGACCGCTCAACGTCTACGGCAGCGCGGGCTACCGCCGGGGCTCGGGCTTCGACCAGCTGATCCTCGACCGCGAGGTGATCGGCGCGCGTTTGGTGCAGGACAACGTCGAGCCTTCCCTGCCGAACTCCGCTAGCTTGCGCGGCGGCATCGACTACGACCTCACCGAGCGCATGACCGTCGGCGCGAATGGCAGCTACCGCAACACCCGCGACGACGCCACCGGTACTACGTCCACCCTCGGCTACGGTGGCATCACCCTCGACGACCCCATCAGCGCCGGGACGCCCCTCTTCGAACTCGCCACCCTCAACGCCAACGACCAGCGCCGCATCAACTACGCCGCCGACGCTTACTACCGCTGGAAGATCGACACCGCCGGTCGCAAACTGGAAGCCGACGTGAGCTACGGCGCCTTCGACCGCGACGGCCGCCTCGGCACCCTCACCGACCTTCGCAGCGGCACCTTCGACGCCCCCATCTTCGACATCCGCAACCACCAGCTCGGCGCCACCCAAGTTGCCGCCGGCCAAGTAGACTACACCCACCCCCTCGCCCTACAGCGCCGCAGGCCCAGCGCCGCAGGCAATGCGCCCGCAGGCCCAGCGCCGCAGGCAAAATACGCGCCGCAGGCAACCCTAAAGGCCGGCGCCAAGTACTCCTACGCCGACGTCGACGCCGACCTCCAGGCCCAGAGCCGCTCCATGGGTACGGAGCAGCCCTTCCTCATCGACGTGCGCCTCACCAACCGCTTCCTCTACCGCGAGCGCATAGCGGCCGGCTACGTCTCGGCGGACGCGAAGTTCGACAAGGTGACCGCCAACGCGGGCCTGCGCTACGAGCGCACCTACGTCGACGGCGAGAACGTCACCTCGGACTCGGCCTTCACGCGGGACTACGGCGGGTGGTTCCCGAGTTTTGGCGTAAGCGCCCCCGTCAAGGGCAAGATCGGCGCGAGCCTAGCCTACAGCTACCGCCTCAACCGCCCCAACTACACGAGCCTGAACCCCTTCGTGCGCTTCATGGACCCGCTCACGATCCAGCGCGGCAATACGATGCTGCGGCCAGAGTACGCGCACTCGGCGCAATTCAACCTCAACTACGGCGGCCAGCCCTTTTTCCGCCTCGCCTACGAGCGCACCGACGACGTGATCTCGCTGGTGACCGAGCAGAACCCGATCACGAAGATTACCGAGGCTTACGACCGCAACCTCGACACCTACACGCGCTACGGCGGACACCTGTTCGCGCCGTTGAGCTTCATTCCGAAAGTGGACGGCCACTTCGGCGGCATGGCGTACTACGATCTGTACGAGTCCAACTTCCTCGGCGGGCAGCTCGACCAGGGCGGGTGGAGCTTTACGGGCTTCATGAACGCCAACGTCGAGCTTCCGCTAAAACTCAAGGCGGAGGTCAATCTCTGGATTCAGTCGGGCGGACAGCGAGGCATCGTGCAGAACGGCACGGTGTACGGCTCGAGCTTCGGGCTTCAGAGGAAGTTCATGGACGAGCAGTTGACGCTCGGTGTCAGCCTCGAGGACGCGCTGTTCAATCCCTTTGACGGCAAGATCCGCTACCAAGAGCAGCGGATGAACATCATCAACACCTGGGAGACGAAGATCGCGATGCTGAACGTGGCCTACAAGTTCGGGGATCGGTACGTGAAGAAGGCCGAGAGAAGGGAGAGTGCGGCGGGAGACGTGTTGAAGCGGGCGGAGTAGGCGCCGTTCGGGTCGCTCCGGCGAGTGGCGCCGGGCGTACGTAACTTGCGGTCACAAAGCATAAATCACAACACATGCTCCTCGACAAGCCGCTCACCAATAGCCAGATAGAACTCCTCAAGGCATTCAGTCACGACCTCAGCGAGGATGACCTCCTGGCACTCCGGCGAATGCTCGCTCGTTTCTTCGCGGATCGCGCCAGCGACGAGGTGGATAGACTTTGGGGCGAGCGCGGGTGGACGGAGGACACGATGCACAAGATCATCCGGGGCGAGGAGCCATCCCAACCTACGAAGTGAGGATTGTCCTCGACACAAACTCCCTGCTGGCCTCCCTCGGTCGACGTTCACCTTACCGGATCATTTTCGATAGCATCATCGAGGGTAGACTCACATTGTTGGTGACTACAGAAATTATTTTAGAGTACACCGAGGTGCTCGAACGAGAGAACAGTGTCGGGGTAGCGATGAACGTCTACAGCTTTCTGCAGCGCTCTCCGGACGTTGAGTTGTGCGAGATCTACTTTCGTTGGTCACTTATTTACGAAGACGCTAATGACAATAAATTTGTCGACTGCGCAATCAATGGCAATGCCAACTTGTTGGTCACCGACGACAAACACTCCAGATCATTGAGCAAATTAAAGTTTCCAAAAGTTCGACTTATAAAAACGGATGAGTTTGCGGAGATGCTTCGGGGGTAGGGGTGCCTACGCCGGGGCGACCCGAATGCGCCCATCTTGCACAAGCCCCCCCGCCCATCGCATTTCGTAGCCCCCTAAAGCCCTTGCGACCCCGATCTTGCCCATACTTACACTCGCCGCCCATGCCCGCCTCCCATACCTTCCGCTTTTTCGGCATCGACTGGACCGTCAACGGCGAGCACAGTACCGACACCTGGGTCTTCGTGACGTACTGGCTCTTCGCCAGCCCAATTATTCTGACCAGTTTCGGTCCGAAGGTCCCGCCGACGGCCGTCTTAGGCTTTTATGCAT
>JBGTKC010000038.1:0-8096 GCA_041744755.1 Saprospiraceae bacterium | reverse complement strand
GCCTTCGTTGGCGGCGGCGTGTAGGGGCGGCCGCTGGCTGGGGTTGCTGCGGGTGCGGCTTCCGCCAAAACCGTTTACGTCGGCGCCGTTCTGCACCAGGAGTTCTACGATCTTGATGTAGTTGTTGTCGGCTGCGGCAGCCAGCGCACTGAAGCCACTCCGCGGATGCACGGCATTGACGTTGGCGCCGGCCTTGATCAGCAAGCTAGCCACTTCGATCGCGCCTTCGTCGGCGGCCTCGGCGAGGGCGGTCCACCCTTCCTGGCTGCGCCCGTCGACCTTGGCGCCGTGGGCGAGGAGGATCCTGGCCATTTCTACTTGGTTGGCGTGGGTGGCGGCAGACAGCGGTGAGTAACCTCGACTATCGCGGACGTCGACGTTCTCGACTAGCTCCAACAGTTCATTGAACTCATCGAAATTGCCGTTGAAGATCGTTGCGTTAAGGGCGTCGACCATCGTTCTTCTAATCGCCTCGTCGGAAGTCGGATCGATAACTTGACGGGGGATTGTCGGCCCATTCATGTCCATATCCATGTCCATGTCTATGTGCTGATCTTCAGACCAGCTGTCGTATCGCTCGCCGCCTTGCTCGTCTGGAAGTGAATCCATAAAGTTCTCGCTTTCGCCAAAACCCGCCACGTAGTTGCTGCCCGTGTCTGAGGAAAGCGAATCTCCGCCCGTCTTACTACTCGCAAAACCCGCCACGAACAGCGCCCCGAACAGGATACACGCCGTCGCAAAACCTTCCTTAAAGCTGCCAGTTCCGCTCTGCGTACCAAACAGCCGCTTCACGCGTGCCGCGAAGCCGTTTGCCTTGCGGCGTTGTTGTTTGCCTTGAAGTGCCATCGCCAAGCTCGGTTGCGCGTAACCGGCAGGTTTTAGCGAAAGCTCACTTACGTTGATAAGGGTCTTGGCGTAAGGAATGGCACCGCCGAGTGCTGCCACTGCCAGGTCGTCACAAGCCTGCTCTCGCTCCTCGTCGGCGCGGCTCGACATCCACCAGACACCGGGGTGGAAGAAGAACACATTGGTAAGGATGGATTGCAATAGATTGACCGCGAAATCGTCGCGTCGGACGTGGGCCAATTCGTGCGCCAGTACAGCGTAGATCTCGGTGTCGGCGAGGCGCGCGAACATCTCCCGTGGCAGGAGTACGACGGGCTTGAGCCACCCGATCACCATTGGCGAATCGATGCGTGGACTGAGGGCATAGGCGACTGTTTTGCGGATGCGCAACTTGGCCTCGAGCTCGACCAATCGCTCGCGCCAAGCCCCGGGTAAGAATTCATTGCCGTAGTGCTTCAATCGCTGCACGTAAGCGAGTTGCCCGAGCCACCGCAGCTGCATCACGAGCACGCCGATGAGCCACAGTGTGACGAGTAACGGCAAGTGCCGTTGGTAGTAATCGCCGAACCGACCGACGAAGGTGTCGGCAGGCGTATCAGTTTTGGCGAAAGCCGTCTCCACCGCGAGCGTCGCGACACCGATGTCGGCGTCTGAACCCGTGACCGACTCATCGTCGATTACAGTGCTTGCCGTAGCAAACTCGATCGTTGGACCCGCCTGCGAGCTAGCGTACAGCCGTCCGAAGGTCACGACGCTGGCCAGGGAGAAAGCTGCCAGCAGGCCGACGCTCACGAGGTAGCGCGCCTGCGGGGAGTAGCGTTTGAGCGTAACCAAGAGCACAGCTAGCGCAAGCGCAAATAGCGCCCCCTGCCACAGCGCGTGCAGCAGTGTGAAGCCGAGGGCCTCGACGAGTCTGGGAGGGAGGAGCTGCGTGATCATGCGTCCGGGGTTTGGCCACGCTCGAGGTCGGCGATGAAGGACTTGAGTTCGTCGAGTTCGTCGGCGCTCGGGGTGTGCTTACCGAGGGCGCGCATGACGAGCGTCTTGGCCGAACCGGAGAAGGTGCGGTCGAGGAAGGTGTCGAGGAGGCGGTCTTGCGTCGGGACCTGCTGCACGGCCGCGGTGTAGATGTGCTTGCGGCCCTCGGACTCACGGGTGAGGAGGCCCTTATCCGTCATGAGCTGCATGAGCTTGAGGACGGTGGTGTAGCCGACGGGCTTGTCGTCCGGGGTCTTGTCGGCCTCGAGCGCCTCGTGGACTTCCTTAACGGCCTGCGGCCCGGTGGCCCAGAGGACCTGGAGAATGGCGAGCTCGCCGGTGGTGGGCGGGGAGTTGGGGAAGGCTTGGCTCATGTGACTACGAATCTGTTCGTAGGCAAATCTACGAACAGATTCGTAATGGCACCAATCTTTCTACGAATATTTTCGTAGAAAGCCCGCCCGGCGTCTTTCTAGTGTCTGATTGGCGTTCGCCCGGCCCCCGTCGACCGCGCCTCTGCCACAAATCGTCCTGACGAATGGCAAACCTGCCCGCCCACGCCCCCGCGGCAGCCGATTCAACAATTCACCCTTCAACAACTCAACAATTGCAGTAAACCCCTACCGTCCCAAAATATACCGCACCCCCAGGCCTCCCGACTCTCCCCTGAATCCTCGACGGTAGCCGTTGCCGAGGAAGATGACCGGGACCCAGTCCAGCGTCAGCATGATCGGCACGCTACTGAAGGCGTACTCCAGTCCGAGGTAGCCGTTGATCCCCGCGGAGGTCGAGGCATAGTCGCCGCGCCGTTTGTTGTTGTAGAAGTCATCGCGGTAATTCCAGAACTGCACCGACGCGCCGCCGCCCCAGTACCAGCGCAGGGGACTAAGCTCGTTGGACAGGCCGAGCGGGTACGACTTCTGGATCGCGGCCGTGATCGAGAATCGGCCGTAGTCTCTGTAGTTGCTGCCGCCGCCGTAGATCTCGAAGGCGGTGCTGCCGGAATAGTATTGCTTATAGGACACGGCGAGCGGGTAGCCAAATCGCAGGCCGATGGCGCGGTCGTAGCCCTGGGCGCTGGCGGTGGCGACGCTGAGGCAAAAAACGGCGGTGAGGAGGGCGAGACGTGGGTACATAGGACAGGGGTTGGTTTGGTGTGCGAAGAGACGCCGCGAACGGTGTGCTACGCAAGGCCTACCAGGAGGTACGTTGGGTAGGCGGTGTATGTTGCCCCGACGAGGTAAGGCTACGCTACCGCGCCTGCGGCGGGCCGGCACGGAGGACAGAGGCCACGGAGGATACGGCCTGCGCGGGTCTTCATCAGGCTCGCTATTCGTAGTGGCGCCCTCGGCGAGGATCGTGTGCCGGGACGCCATCCGGCGGTCGGAGTGAGTCGCTCCCGTCCAACGGGCGAGCACGCCCCTCGCGGCAGCCATTCAACAATTCAACCCTCAAAAATTCAACAATTGACCTTTCACTCCACCCCAAACCCATACCGCAAAGCCCTACCTCTTCCATCCACCACCACCAATTCATGCTTCCCCTCCGCCGGCTTCAAAAATTGCTGGTGCGGACCCGCCGTCTGCCCCACGAAGGCCTCGTCCAAATACCAGTCCAGCACCGCCCCCGCCTCCTGGTGCGCCACTTCAAAAATGGCCGCCTGCCGCTCCCCGGCCAGATTGCGCGGCAAGTGCAGCCTGCGACCGCCCCGCGGATACACCAAGGCCATCGGCGCCGCACCGCTCGGACTACAGACCGGGCTCCACGCCGGCGTACCCACGTAATCCGGGTGCCGCCCGCGATAATAAAAAGCCCAACTCGGCGGTAGCGCAAAGGCCGCCACACTCCTCGTCTCGGCCAGTTGCGCACAGGTATTGTCCACCCGCAAACCCGCCGCGTCCACGTACACTCGCTCGTGGTACGCACACACCGGCAGACCGTGCGCGAGCGCCGGCAACAAGGTCGTGTCCACCGTCGGACAGGCCGCAGAAGCATGAAGTCCACTTGCCCGACACACCGGCACCGAGCGCATGTCCGCCACCGGCGCCACGAACCACTTCGTCGACGGCAGCGCGTCGTACACATCGAAAAGCAGCGGCGCCGCCACGGCCGATCCCGTCATGTCGGGCCGCCCCTCGCCGTCGGCATTCCCGACCCAGACCGTGACCACGTACTCCGGCGTTACCCCCACGGCCCAGGCGTCGCGGAAGCCGAAGCTTGTGCCGGTCTTCCAGGCCACTTTGCGGCTTCCGCCAAAACTCCGCCAGGCCGCCAAATCTCCCGGTCGTTCGAGTTGGGTGAGGGTGTTGAGCGTGAGGTAGGCGGCGGCGGCGCTGTAGACGGGGGCTTGACGCGAAAACACCAGTTCGTTGTCCAGATCCGCCTCGCGGTCCCGCAGGTGCAGCTCGCCGTAGCTCGCACTGCTGTAATACCGATTCGTGCGGTGGTAAGTGAGCACCGTGTGCGCCAGCGCGCGGTAGGCCTTCGTCACGTCCCAGGCCGTCACCTCGGCGCCGCCCAGGATCAGGGACAAACCATAGTCGTCCGCCGAGCGCGTCAAGGTGGTAAAACCGCTGTTGCGCAGTCGCTCGAGCATCGGTTGCACGCCGAACTCCTGCAGCGCGCGCACGTGCGGGATGTTGAGCGAGCGCGTCAGCGCCTCCCCCGCCGGCACGGCCCCGTCAAACCCGTGGTCGAAGTTCTGCGGCGCGTAGCCGCCGATGAGGGTCGGGATGTCGGGCAGTAAAGTCGTCGGCGAGATGCGACCGGCGTCGAGCAGCGTGGCGAAGAGGAAAGGCTTCAGCAAACTCCCGCTCGAGCGGTGGGCCCGGAGAATGTCGACGCGGTCCTGGTGTTGCGCGCCGGCGCCGGCGGCGTTGCCGACGTAGGCCAGCACCCGACCCGAGGTGACCTCGCTCACGATGACGCAGGCATTGTGGACGCCGTTGCCGCTGTTGCGCAGGCGGTGCTGCTCGACGATATCGGTGACGCGGCGCTGGAGTTCCCCGTCGAGGGTGGTGCGGTTCTCCTTACGGGAAAACTGGTCGCGGGACCGAAACGGCGCATCCGGCAGCGTCAGGGCCGGCGCCAGGTCGGGCAGGCGCACCGGCTCCCCGGGCAGCGGTTCGAGTTTGGCGAGCGCGAGCGTCTCCGCGTCAATATCCCCGCGGGCGTGCAATTTGTCCAGCAAACCATCGCGTTTTTGCCGAAAGGCCGCGTCCGAGCGACCCGGATAAATGACCCCCGGCGCGTTCGGCAGCACCGCCAGCGCCGCGGCCTCCCCCCACGAAAAGTGCGTCGGCCCGCGCCCGTAGTACCGCCACGCCGCCGCATCCAAACCCACGACGTTGCCGCCGAAGGGCGCGTGCGCCGCGTAGAGCGCCAGGATCTCATCCTTCGAGTAGGTCAATTCCAGGCGTGTGGTCCAGGCCACCTCGATGAGTTTCTCCCAGACGCTACGCCGCGCCTCCCCGCGCATCAACCTCACCGTTTGCATCGTGAGCGTAGACCCACCGCTCACGGTGCGACCGGCCCCCAGGTTTTGCCGCAAGGCCCGCCCGATCGACACCGGATTCACCCCCGGGTGCCACCGAAAGTACTCGTCCTCGAAGAGCTGCACGCACCGCGCGTAGCGCCCGTCGAGCGAGTCCGAGGGCGCGAATCGCCACTGCTCATCGGCGGCGATGCGGGCGGAGAGGAGGTGGCCGGAGTGGTCTTCGACGAGGGTGGAGTAGGGGGCGTCGAAGAGGGGGGTGGGGAGGCAGGTGAGCCAGGAGAGGAGGGCTATTGCGAGGAGGGCGAGGGCTGTGCGGGAGCGCCGGGAGAGATTGGTCCAGATTTTTTGGATGGATGGGGTCAAGTGGGAACGGGGTGGTTGGGGGGCTTTCGCCAAAACTGAAGCTGGGGGGCTAGCCGAGAATTGGGAGTGGTTTCGGCGGGGGCAGAATTGGGAATAGGCAGCCGCTGATGCTTGAGGGGATGGTGCGCACAACGAAAGTAGGGTAGGGTATGGATTCGGGGCGGTGTAACCGAGTGTTGGGCGAGCGTGCGGTCGTTGAGCAAGGTAGACACGTAGGTCGGGATGGCCTGGTTACGGATCGACGACCCGTAGGCGTAGGCGCTGTAGCCGTAATCTCGCACGGGGTCCGCCGCGTATTCGGCTTTCGCCAAAACCGATACCGCCGGTGATTCTCCCGGACTTACCTTTGAAACCTCCGCACAGCCACTGGGTTACGATCATTGAGATTCTCAGCAAGCAAGGATATCGGAAAATTGCTCGCGAACCCTAAGGCGAGCGTGAAACAGCTCGGAGCAAAGGGCGCAAAGGCGCTCAATGCACGAGTCTCTGCCCTGAGGGCTGCCGAGACGTTTGAAGACATACGCCATGTCGCCGGTAGGTTCCACGAACTGAAAGGTGATCGCCGTGGGGAGTTTGGCTGGACCGTTGATTAAGGCAAGCGCCTGATCATTCTCAGTTCGCCACACCCGCCACCGGAAAGGCCGGACGGTAGCATTGATTGGAGTGCCATCCAAAGCGCCTACCTGAAGGAGATCATCGACTACCATTAAAACGAGCGAATCGAAGCTTACCAAAAGCAAAACTGAAAGACCATGACGACTGAAAAAACCTACGTTGACCTAGACGCCCTCGGAATTGCCAGTTCTCCGGGTGACGCTATCGCCGAACTCCTCGAGGAGCAGGGGAGAAGTAAGCAAGAATTCGTGGATCAAGTGGGGTTTTCGGAGAGTTACATCAACGAGATTCTGTCTGGGGAGGCCATCCTCACACCCGATTTCGCGGAGGCGCTCGAACGTGTCCTAAAGGTGCCGAGCCACTTTTGGATACGCCTCGAGTCGAACTATAGGAGGGTCTTAGACCAAGTTTCTCGAAACGGGTCTTCAGCAGGTTGAGCACATGCAGCCCGATGACCTGGTCGCTGGGATCTTAAACTTCTAAGCGCTATCTTGGCTGAGCGGTCCGAGAGCATCCACCAGATCAAATCTCCTTATTTGGCCGTTTGGATAATACAACTCGCCTCCAACCTAAAGCAATTATTATGGCAATTACCATCTCCGACTCGGTAATATGAGACGCTCACCTCTCAGGGGATGACATACTTATTGATTTTGCCTGCTATCTTTACGACAAGGAAAGACTTGTGTTCGGCAGATGCGCAAAACTCTGTGGATTGAACCAGTTCGAGTTTCAGAAGGCACTAGCTGCGCGAGAGATAGACATAAAGTACACCAGATTGGATTCAGATATCGGCCTTAAGAATATGGGCATCACGTTATGACCTTTCCCTGCACTTACCAAATAGAAAGAACGCCGCCGCATCTTTCATTTGACCACAGTGACGTGAAGTGCTTTGACTTGACCAGAGACATGCTCGTAGAAATTGTCGGGCTGTTTGATAACGACGAGAATTTATTTACGAGATTTGCTTTGTTTAGCCCTCGCAAAGCTTCAGCGCTAAGCTTTGCCCACGACGATTCCTTCTTCAATCCAGCATTCGAATTCCAACTGACTGATTGGGCGCCTGATGATGATTGGTCGGTTGATTCAAATAGTGGCAGTAAAACGGCTTATAAGATTCAGGCTTACCTGAAAGAATCAGAGAACCCTTTGCTGGCGTTTGATTTGCTCGTAAACAATAGCTTTATAGAAGAGCACTTAGAATCCATACCTCTGAGCTTCCCATTAATCCTTCCCGAGCATCATCCTCTCTGGCAAGCCATGGAAACAGAATCCTTTATGCAGTTGCTCTTGGTCGATTGGAAGCGATATGATTACACCTTAACATCCTGCGATGTAGCCGATTACGTAATTATGCCGGATGATTCTCTGCGTACGACTTTGAACGTATTGATGGATGCGTACTTGGAGTGATTTGCCGCCCAGCCCGGCTCGGGTCGCTTACGCTTACCCTCGCCAGACTGGCCTCGCTCATGGCGGACCTACCGGCCCGCTAGCTCGATCCGCCCCAAGTGGGCCGGTAGGTCCACCATTCGCGAGGCCAGTCTGCCCGCCGAGGCCGCAGGCTGACCGCGGGCGGGCTGGGCGACTGGGCGGCTTTTCATCTCTTCCCTCTCAACTCTCAACTAACCCCCACCCAATCCCACTTCCATGCTCCTTCAGCCACGCATCCGCCACCTCATAATCAGGCATCGCGTCATACACCAGCTTCCAAAACCGGTCCGAGTGATTCATCTCGATCCGGTGCGCGAGCTCGTGCACGATGACCGCCTTTCGGCAAAACGCCGGCGCTCCC
>JBGTKC010000037.1:0-12212 GCA_041744755.1 Saprospiraceae bacterium | reverse complement strand
AGCCCGCGCCAGCCCCGCCGCCGTGCCGCCGCTCCCGACGGCCGTCCAGTAAGCGTCCGGCCCGACGCCCGACGCTGTCCCCAAGGCCAGCTCCACCTCCCGCACCACCGCCCGCATCCCGATTAACCCGAGTCGCGCGCTCCCGCCCTCCGGTATCCAGGCGTAGCCTCGCGGTAGCCCCGGCACCCCGCCCTCGCGCCAAGCCCTCGTCTCCCCCCGCGACGCCGCGCGGAGTGACATGCCGCAGGTTTTAGCGAAAGCCGTCGTCCGAGAGTCGGTCTGCCCGTCCCAGGCACGGACATAGCCTACGGTAGGCACGTCGAGCCGCTGCCCCAGCGCCGCCAGGGCACACAGATGATTGCTGTGGCACCCGCCCACGGATGCTAAACCCCCGGCCCCACCGCGCAGCAGCCACGCGACCTGCGGCAGGAGCTTGCGGAACTTATTGCCGCCGATCGCTGGGTCGAGCAAGTCGTCCCGCTTAAGGAAAAGCCGCACACCCGCCACCTCGGCCGCGGGCCAGCGGACACGCTCGAGCGGACTCGGGGCTGCGTCGAAAAGTGCAAGCGCACGGCGGTAAGGCTCAGCGGACATACGGCAAACGTTACCGTCGACTTAAATATCGCATCAGGTATCCAACGTCGGGTAGCGGGCGACTAGCTTCGATTGCATGAACGCGAATGGCTACACCCTCCTCGTACTGTTGGCCGCGACTGGCCTCGGCGCCTGCTCGCTCGACATGTTCGCGAACGTGGAGGCGGGCCAGGACGGCCCCAGCCTCATCTGGAAGCAAACCTACGATGCCAGCACCGAGTTCTACAGCTGGACCTACGCCGTCCACGGGGTCCCCGCCGACGCCGTCGATAGCGTCAGCTTCACGCGCCGCCTCGCGGACGACCCCTTCGGCAGTGGTGCAAAGCTCTTCTCGCTACGCGGCGCGAATCCGGAAAGCAGCAGCCGCTGGATCGCCCTCACCTTACGGGTCCTCAACCTCGGGAAGGAGCGCAGGGTCGACCTCGACGTCGAGCTCGACTACGGCAGCCGCGACTCCACCAGCGCCTCCGCGCTCCCGCCCGCGCTCTACATCGCGACCGGCACCGCAGACGTCGTGCAAGGCGAGACGCGCGGCGGCAGGCGCGTCCTGTACCGCGGCGACCGAACTTTCGACTTCGCCGAGGCGAGCTTCTTGGACGAACTCGTGCCTACCGACACTTTCATCCGCCAGCGCCCGGCCGCGCTCATCCCCGCGAGAGCCGACGACAGAGGCGAACTCTTCGTCTCGATCCTGGTCGAGATACCGCCGGGGAGTAGCGTCGACGCGTACATCCGGCAAATCGTGTTGGAGGTCTTCGAGCGGTAAGGGCAGCCACGGCCGAGGTTGCTGTGGAGCTTATGGCCTCGCGGCGACTACTCCTGCACCCCAAACACGTCGTCCATCTCCAGCGTCTCCACCGGTCCAATCTTGCTGAGTACCTCCTGGTCCACCTTGTTGCGATCGCCCAGCACGAGGAAGGTGGTAGGCGCGGCGGTCAACTCGGTGTAGAAAGCCTGTAGATCGGCTGGCGTCGCGGCCAGCAAGGCCTCGTACATTCGCTTGCGGGGATTGCCCTCCAACCCGCGATCGTGCGCCTGGCGCCACAGCCAGTAGCGACTTTGCCGTAAGTCGCGCCCGCTGCGCATCTGCTGCAAAATACCATCCTTGACCCTTGCGGCCGCATCGGCGTCGAAGCGCCAGTCGCTGAGCAAATCCCGCATCGCGTCGAGCGCCGTGGCGAGCTTATCTGGCTGTGTGCCGACGAAAGCCTGCAGCAAATGATCGCCCTCCGCCAGCGCCGGCGTCTCCGCGAAAGCATACGTCGAGTACGCCAGCGCGCGACTCTCCCGCAGCTCCTGGAAGACCACTGAACTCAAGCCGAGACCGTAGTACTGGTTAAACCACTCGCCGAGCACCCAGAGCCTTTCGGCAAAACCCTTCGCGACGTGGCGCAGGGCCAGCACCTCGACCTGCACCTGGGGGAAGTGCATGAAGACGACGCGGTCGGCAGGCGGCACGACCATATTGAGTGGCGGAGCCTTCTCGGGCGCACTCAGCAGCTTCGGGGCGGGGCGGCGGCGAAGGGTGAGGACGAGGTCCTCGGCGGCGCGCGGGCCGTAGTAGAACACCTTGTGCTCCAGACTCGGCAGGCCGTGGATCAGTTCCAGCAACTCGGCCGGATCCTTGGCGCGCATCTCGGCGGCGGTCGGCTCGGCGAGGATCGGGGAGGCCGCACCGTAGCGACCGTAGTTGTTGAGCCCCTTGCGCAGGACCATCTGCTTGTCGGCGCGCTCGTTGCGGCGCTTCTGTAGGGTGTCTTCGACGAGGGTGGCCAAGGCTTCGGGATTGGGCCGGGCCTCGGCGAGGAGTTCGTCGAGGAGGTCGAGTCCCTCGGCGAGGTGCTTGTCCAGACCGCTGACGCCGACGTAAAGTCGCTGGGCGGTGACCTGTACCTGCCACTCCAGACCGAAGCGGTAGAGCGCCACTTCGAGGGCGGATTGGCTGTGGTGGTCGGTGCCGAGGTACTGGAGGTAGTCGGTGGCGAGGCGCGCCCAACGCTCGTCGCGGCTCCCGAAGTCGAAGACGTAGAGCAACTCGCACAGCCCGTTCTCGTGATTCGCGAGGTGGTGCAGCTCACGTCCCGGACCGATCTGGCGCCGCGTGATCAGCTCCTCGAGTTCAGCAAATTCGGGTCGGATTTCGCCGGGGTGTGCGGTGAGGAGCCTTTCGGCAAAACCCGAGACTTCCTGGACGTTGAGTTTGATCGGCGTGATCTCGGGTTTGTCGACCTTCATCACGTCCGGATCGGGACCCTGGCGCTTGAAGACCGTCGCGCAGGCATCCTCGCGGAGGTAGGTTTTGGCGAAAGCCGCAATCTCGGCATCGGTCACGCTCCGAAACAGGTCTACGCGCCCGAGGGCATCGCCGAGCTCGAGGTGGTGCAGGAAGGCCGTGGCGAGTATGGCCGCACGACCGCGATTGGACTGTGCCGTACGGGCCGCCGTGAGTTCGTGATCGACCAACACCGCCGCGCGTAGCCAATCCGGCGCCTCGCCGATTGCAAGCCGTTGGACTTGCTCCAGGGCCAGCGCGCGGGCCTCCTCGAGGGTCTGGCCGGGACGTGGGCGGACGCTCGCGCGCAAGACCCCGTACTCCGCCATCGGCACGATGCCGGCCGAAGCGCTTAGTACACGCTGTCGCTGCACGAGTTCGAGGTCGAACAGCCCCGCCTGACTGTTGTAGAGCATCGCGACCGCCATCGCACCCACGAGCGCGTCGCGGGTATCGGCGGCCGGCAAACGCCAGTTGAGTTGTACGCTCTCCGCCTCTTCGCCGAGCACGGTGCTCACTGAGGCCCGGGCCGGTGCCAGGCGCGTGGCCTCGTAGGCCGGGACCGGGCGCGGCTCCCAGGTCCCGAAGGTGCGCCGCGCCAACTCGAAGGCCTCCGCCTCGTCGAAGTCGCCGCAGAGCATCACGGCCATGTTGGCGGGTACGTAGTGGCGGCGGAAGAAGTCGTAGATGTCGAAGTGGCTCGGGGCCCGCAGGTGCTCGCCCTTACCGATGGTGGTGTGGGTGCCGTAGGGGTGCGGCGTGAAGAGCGCCTCGTTGGCCGCGCGCATGGCCTTGCGGGAGTCCGAGTCCTGCGTGATGTTGAACTCCTCAAAGACCGTCTCCAGCTCGGTGTGGAAGAGTCTCAGCACGAGTCGCGAGAAGCGCTCGGTCTCGAGCTGCATCCAGCGCCCGAGTTCATTGGCGGGGATGTCGTTGAGGAAGACCGTCTGGTCGACCCACGTGTACGCATTCGTGTCGCGGGCCCCGAGCTGCGCGATGACGCGGTCGTACTCCCCGGGCAGGGCGTAGGCGGCGGCGCGCTGGGAGAGGTCGTCGATGTGGCGGTAGAGCTCGCGGCGCTCAGCCGGGTCTGTGCTGATGCGGTGGGCCTCGTAGGTCTCGGCGATCTCCTGGAGCAGCGGCTCCTCGGCGTCCCAATCCCGCGAGCCGATCTTGTCGGTGCCCTTGAAGAGCATGTGCTCTAAGTAGTGCGCTAACCCTGTCGAGCGGTCTGGGTCGTGCTTCGAGCCGGCGCGCACGCAGACCTGGGTGTAGATCCGGGGTTCGGCGGGGTTACGGCTGAAGTAGAGCGTGAGGCCGTTGGGCAGCGTGTGCTGCGTGGCGGGGAAGGCGGGCTGGGACATCGGGGGAAGTAACGTGCGGGGGAGGGGATTGGGTGTTGCGCTTGAGCGGGCGCTCGCTTCGCTGCTTGCATGGGCGGTCTGGCCTATACGGTTCGACAAGCGGGTACACCGAAAGTGACTCGCACTCGCCCATGACCGCGACCCACCATCGCTGAGCTGTGCGGCCCTTGGGCCAGCGATTGGCCGTGCGGGCGTACTCCCAGAATAAATACATTTACCTCGACCCTTCCCCCATGACTCACCCCCGGTTTTGCCGAAAGGCGGCTCACTCCGTAGGCCACGCCCTATCCGCGGCTAGCTTGGCGCTAGCGCTGCTCGCCAACGGCCCCACCGCTGCCGCCCAATCCGTCGGCCCCGCCACTACACCCGCCCCCACCGAGCAACGCGAAATCACCCTGGAGCGCGGCGAGCGCTGGTTCGGCGGACTTTCGGCGGATGGCTACCTGATGCCGTACTCGGACACGACTACCCTCAGCCGTAATCTCTACGCCGACAACCGCGGCAACCAGGCCACGCCCCTGCTCATCAGCAGTCACGGGCGCTACGTCTGGAGCGAGGAGCCCATCGCCTACGGGTTCCAGCGCGGCAAGCTGTCCGTGAGCTCCTTCGGCGGGCCACTGATCGTGGGCGCGGAGGGCGAGACCCTCCCGGAGGTGTACCGCTATGTGAGCCACAAATACTTCCCGCCTTCCGGCAAAACCCCCGCGCCCCTGCTCTTCACGCAGCCACAGTACAACACCTGGATCGAACTCACCTACTACCAGGAGGAGGCCGCGATCCTGGCGTACGCGCAGGCCATCATCGACCACGGCTACCCACCGGGCGTGCTCATGATCGACGACACCTGGCAAGAGGGCTACGGCGACTGGCGCTTCGACGCGGCGCGCTTCCCGCACCCGAAGGCGATGGTCGACCGCCTCCACGCGCTCGGGTTCGAGGTGATGCTGTGGGTATGTCCGTTCGTAAGCGCGGACTCGGAGGAGTTCCGTGAGCTGGCGGCCGCGGGTCTGCTGCTGCTCGACGGTGGGCTCGTCGATCGCGCGAACGCCACCTGGCGCGACACCCGCGATCAGGCGGCGCTCGTGCGCTGGTGGAACGGTGCGAGCGGCCTGCTCGACCTCAGCAATCCCGCCGCGCGCACCTGGTTCGACGCGCGCCTGCGCTACCTCGTGGACAGCTTCGGGATCGACGGCTTCAAGCTCGACGCGGGCGACAGCCCATTCTACGCCGGGGATATCGTTTCGTTCACGCCGTCGACCCCCGCCGACCACAGCTACTACTTCGGGCAGATCGGGCTCGACTACCCGCTCAACGAGTATCGCGCCAGCTGGAAGTCGGCGGGCCTTCCGCTGGTGCAGCGCCTGCGCGACAAGACCCACGAGTGGTCTGCCTTGCGGGAGCTCGTCCCGGGGGCCATCGCGCAGGGGCTAATGGGCTACGCGTTCGTGTGTCCCGACATGATCGGCGGCGGGGAGTACCGCAGCTTCTTGCCGGGGGCCGTCATGGACGAAGAGCTCGTGGTGCGCTCGGCGCAGGTGCACGCCCTGATGCCGATGATGCAGTTTAGCGTTGCCCCGTGGCGGATCCTGTCGGCGGACAATAACGCAATCTGCCTTGCGATGGCGAAACTTCACAGCGCCTGGGGCGAGCGCATCTACGCGATGGCTGAGGCTTCCGCCAAAACCGGCGAGCCGATCGCGCGCTCGCTGGAGTACAACTACCCAGACCAGGGCTACGTCGACATCGTCGATCAGTTTATGCTCGGCACCGACCTCCTCGTGGCCCCCGTCACCGAGCGGGGCGCGCGGCGGCGGAAGGTCGTTTTGCCGAGAGGCACCTGGCGCGCCGATGACGGTACGCGGGTGGTGGGTCCGCGGACGATCGAGGTCGAGGTACCGCTGGCGCGGCTGCCGTATTTCGAGCGGATCAAGTAGACTTTTGCGAGCGCTTCGCCGACGGTTACAGTAGGTCCAGCGCCTGCTTTGGCGTCGGTATAGGAATGCCGCGCCAGGGGTGGAGGACGAGCAAATCTTCGTCGCCGCTCACAATGAGGTCGGCGTTGCCAGCGAGGGCGAGTTCTAGGAACTTGTTGTCTTTCGGATCGCGGCAATCGCGGACCTCTAAGTTGACAAGGACCATGGAGGCAGCCTCGGCCATTAGTGCCACAAACACGAGTCTGTCGCCTGTCGAAGCATATTTATTGAATCTAGAGCGCGGCAACACTTCGGCGAGTTCCGCTAGGCACTGCTCAGAAATGAGGAGGGTGTGCCCGCGCAAGATTTTATCTAGTGTTAGACTGATCGCGGATGTCCTCCAGATCGCGGCACTCACCATGACGTTTGTATCGACAGCGACACGCATGGGATACTGGCTTTAAGACTACGAAAGCTCTTCTAATTCTTTGAGGAGCTCTTGTTCGATTTCCTCCGTCATACCGTTCGCCCGCGCTCTCTCGTGCATGGCTTCCATGTGGGCGATGAGTCGCTCCGCGGGAGGGTCGTCGTCCCGGACCGTTCGCGCCAGAGTGCGTAAGATTTTCTCCTTCATCGTGGGCGACGCCGACTCGATCCTTTCAGCCGTCTCTTCGTCTACCAATAGGGTCACCTCTCGCATCATCCTGCTAAAGTACGCTGGCCTGCACTAATCGATCACCTTCTCCATCACTGCCAGCTCAAAGCCCTGCGTGCCGAGTGTGAACACTACCCGATCGACTTCTACAAAACCTTGCGGCTCGTAGAAGTCCGCCCTCGCACCCCCTGCTACGAGGGTCGTGAGCCAGAGCGAAGTCGCGCCGCGGGTTTTGGCGAAAGCCGCTACCGTGCGCAGCAGCGACTTACCGATGCCGTGGCCGTGCGCCCGCTGGCGGACGTAGAGGCGTTGGAGGTGCATCCCGCAGGGGTGCCCGTCGCCGCGGGGCTCGAAGCTGAGCTTGGCGTAGCCCCAAATGGCGCCGGCGGCATCTTCGGCGATCCACCAGGCGTTGTCGCCTTTCGCGAAACTGGCGGCCACCTTAGCGATATCGAAGGAGTGCGTGAGGTAAGGCACGAGGTTGGCGCCGATGTCGTCCTGGTACTTGCAGTAGGTGCTGGCGAAGGTGCGGCGCGCCAGGAGGGCCACCTCCGCGGCGTCCTCCGGCGAGGCACAGCGGATGGTGACCGGCGGCTCAACCTCGGGCACACACTCCACCGCCGCCCACTCCCAGGGGCAGTGCAGGCAGCGGTTGCCGCAGCAGGTCCCGCGCTCGTAGTGGCTCGCCTCCGTCATCACGAGGAGGCCGGCGGGGTTGAAATAGTAGTCCTGATTTTCGGTGGGCATACGGGGCGCGAAGGTCCGCAACACTCCTGAATGAATTAACGCGCCATCGGTTTTGGCGCAAGCCGCCCCTAGCCATCTTTGCGGCTCACAACCCCGCTCATGTCCGTCCGCTCGTCCGCCCTCACCGCCCGCCTCCTGCACCGCTACCTGGGCTTCTTCCTGCTCGGGATCATGGCCATGTACGCGATCACGGGCATCGTGATGGTGTTCCGCAACACCGATACCTTCAAGCAGACGACGGCTTACGCCAAAACCGTGGACCCCGATCTCGACGCCGAGGCCCTCGGGAAGGCCCTCGACATCCGCCGACTCGAGGTGACGCGCACGGAGGCCGGGGTGGTTTACTTCAAGGAGGGCACCTACAATCTCGCGACCGGCGAGGCGGCTTACGCCAAAACCGAACTCCCCGTCGTCCTCGACAAGTTTACGAAGCTCCACAAGGCGACCACCGACTCGCCGCTGTACTGGTTGAATATTTTCTTCGGCGCGAGCCTGCTCTTCTTTGTCATCAGCGCCGTGTGGATGTACCTGCCGGGCGGCCCGATCTTGCGGAAAGGGTTGCTCTTCTCGGCCGCGGGCATGGCAGTGGTCTTGGTGATGCTGTACGTGTGAGGGGCAATTGTTGAATTTTTGAAGGGTGAAGTGTTGAATGCGCTGCCGCGTTGGCCTTGCCGAACTGGAGTGGGGCCAGATAGGACAGGGCTTGATGTGAAACACCGACGCCCTATAAAGGCCAATGGCCCTGAATTCAGACGGTCGGCCGACTGCGATCTCTCGCAGGCCGACCGTCTGAATTCAGGGCCAGCGGTAGATGATCAATACGCCAAAGCCTACGGCCTTACCACCAGCGTTAGCGTGGCCGCCTGCCGCTGGGCGTTGACCACCCGCACTTGGTAAGTGCCGGCAGGCAAGATGCCTAGACCAAGGGCGGTGGTGCCGCCTTTCGTCAAGTCGAGGCGCGTGGCGTAGGCCTGGCGGCCGAGTGCGTCGAAGACCGTCACCGCTGCCCCCGGCATGTCCTCCGTCGACCGCAGCGATACCTCGCCGTTGGGACTCGGGTTGGGGAAGAGCGTGAGGGCGGAGGCGATCTCGGGCAGGTACTCCACATCCACCAGACCCACGCGGACCGTCAGCTCGGCGCGGGGCGTCTTGCGCTCCATGTTGCCGGTCGCGTCCTGGGCAGTCACGTAGAAGGAGTAGACCGTGTTGCGGTTGAGGATCAGCTCCGAGGCGCCGCCCGGGCGCAGGGGGAAGATGGCCATCGACCACTCTTCGCCCTCGCGGCGGCTGTGGAGGTAGACGTCCTCCACGCCACTGCCCACGTCACTCGACGTGTAGTACACCGCCACGGTCGTGTCGCTCACCACCGTCACCGTCGGACTCAGCAGCGAGGTCGGGGCAGTCTCGTCGACGACGTTGCTCCAGACGTTGGTCGCGATCGGGGCGTTCTCGTCGAAGTAGATCAGGGCCTGGGCCCCGAGACTGTCGTTGGTCTCGGCTGTCGGCAGGAGGTAGGTCGTGAAGTACACCCCGCCCTCGCCCTCGGGCGTGGATTTGTTGGGCGGCAGGAATCCCGCATCCACGTCCTGCGTGAGGTCCATCGTCACTGGGTCGAGACTCGTGAATTGCCAGTCGAAGCGCCCGCTCACGGTGTCGAGTTTTGCGGACACGCGCACGATGAGGTCTTGCGCCGGGCGGAGGTCGATGTCCTGGAAGAACTCCGTGCGCTCGCCCTCCATCTTGTAGGTTTTGCCCCCGAAGGCCACGTCGCCGAGGGTCGTACGCGATAGGTCGTAAACGCGCGGGTCGAGCACCGTGGTCACGCGTATGATCTGGGCGGCGGCCTCGGCGGTGTCGACGTTCTCAAAGGTGATCTCGTACCCGAGGGCCTCCGCGCGGCGGACGTAGCGCGCGGCGGCGACGCCGGCGTTGCCGTAGATGGCGTTCGGGTCGAAGGACGTGAGCGCAGTGACGGGCTTGCGCTTGATCTCCTTGGGCTCCGTCGAGCAGTTGGCGGACGGGTCCTCGCCGAAGACATCTTCCTTCAGTTCGTTCTTGGCGAGGTTGAGGCCCTTGTTGGTGGCGATTTTCTTGGCGAAGTCGAGCACCGCCTGGCGGTCGGCCTCCGTGGCGAACTCCCCGAGGCCATCGAGCTCGGCCCTCATCTCCGCGAGGCGTCGCTGCAGGCGCGCGCGTTCGCTCTTCCTAATGCGGCCCTTGCCGGTCTTCGCGAGGAGGTTTTCGTTCTTCCCGATTTGCTTGGTCGTCCGTGTTATCTGCTGCTTGCCGCGCCTGGCGGCCGCGGCGTTGTTCTCGAGGTTCTTGCCGGCGGGCAGCTTCGAGCCCGCGAACTCGAAAGCCACGTCGGCACCCCACTTCTGATAGGCCTCGGTGTCGGCGGTGTTGGTGCCGTACCAGGCGTCGACAGCCTCGGCGGAGAGGATCTGCGTACCGATATCCCAGTAGCCGACCACCTTGCCGAGCGTCTTGAAGGCCGGGACGGGCGTGACCGCTAACACGGCCGACAAGTCGAGGGCACCCTGCTTGATCTGGTCTAACTGCTTGCCGTCCAGCGGGTTGTTGCGGAAGGGCTCCGGCCAGGCGTACGTGACGATCTGCATGTCCTGGCTCACGGGGCTCCGGACTTTAAAGTGGAGGGACTGTGTGCTCTCGGCCAGGACGAGGGGGACGTACATCAGGTAGAGCTCCCCGGCGAAGGGCTTTTCGTAGAGGGTGTCGATGTCGATGGCGCGCCGCGGGCCGTAGGCGGCGTTGAGGGCGTCGAAGTCCACCGAGACGGTGTCCACGCGCGGGTCGAACTCCCCGCCGAAGAAAAATTCGTCGAAATCCTCGCGGTTGAGCTCGAGGCGATTCCAGTCGTCACCTTTGATGGTGAAGGTCCCCGTGCGGCGGCGCATGAAGTCCCCGAGGTTGGTCTCGACGCCTTTCGGCAAAACCACGCCCACCACCACGCCGGTGGCCACGCGCCCGCGGTCGTTGGTGATGTCGAGCTTGAAGTCCGTCCAGCGGTTGGTGCGGATGCGGCTCGGCCCGACGGCCTCCACTTGGATGTCGAAGCCGGCGCGCCCCTGGCGGATCTCGAAGCCACGCGGGAAATTGTACGTCTGCCCCGAGGCAAGTTTTACCGAAAGGTCGTACACGCCAACCTCCGCGCGGTCGAACTCGAAGAAGGCCGTGAGCTCCGTGGAGGCCGGCGACAGTTGCTCGACGGGCGTGAGGACGAGCCCCCCCTTCGTGAGCTTGACCTCGGTCGCGGCCGAGAGCCCGGCGCCGAAGACGCGTAGGTCGAAGCGCCCGTAGGGCTCGGCCATCTCGGCGCCCTTCGGTGCGTACGACTCGATGCCGTCGACGACCACCTTCAAGGTACGCTCGGCCACCAGCCGACAGGCCGTATTCTCGGCGCGGAGCTTCACGTCGTAGGCACCGATGGCGAAGGTGTGGGTCGGGAGCCGCCTGGTGCTCGTGGAGCCGTCGCCGAAAGTCCAGGTGAGCTTGTCGGCCTTGAGTTCATTGGCCGCGAAGGCGAAGTCGTTGCCGTACCGCGCGAACTCGATGCGGGCGTCGGGCTGGGCGGACTCCTCCTGGAAGGTGATCTTGTAGGCGATGCACCCATTGGCGTTGAGGCGCAAGGACAGCTTGCCGGCCGGCAGGCAGTTGGCGTTGAAGACGGTGCGCCCGTAGCCGATCTCGCGATTGGGGAGCCCGCCCAAAAAGACCTGGTTGCCCACCGCGTCGTACACGTAGATGCTGGCGTCCGTGCCGGCGTTGTTGCTCGTGTTGACGTACTCGACCGTCATGCGGACGTTGGTGGCGCCGGTGCGGGTCCACGTAAAGTAGTCATCGGCGTCGGCGGCGTTGCGGCCGTTGACGTAGCCGATGCGACCTTCGAGAGGCTTGCTGAGGTCGATGGGTTGGGCTTGCGCCAAAACGTTGTTCGGCTCGACGTCTGCGGCGTAGGGTGAGGGGATGAGTTCGTATTTGAGTCGGTAGCCAAAGCAGCCGTTGGCGTTGATCCGAAAGTAGAGTGTATCCTTGGCGCGGCAGTAGACCGTCATCGTGTCGAGCTTCGGAGTGCCGAGGGCGACGTTGGGCGTACTCAGGAAGCCAATCTGATTGCCGATCTTGTCGTAGGTATACATCGCCGCGTCCGAGCCGGCGTTGTTGCCGGTGTTGAGGTACTCGACCGTGGCACGCACCGTGCCATCGTCCGGGAGGACGGCGAAGAAATAGTCGTCGGCGTCGGCCTGGTTGAGGCCGTTGACGTAGCCGACGCGGCCGGGTAGGTCGGTGTTGTGCGTAATGGGCTTCGCCAGCTCGAGACTTCCGTTCGGCTCGGCGTCGGCGGCGTAGGCCGGCACGAGCATCTGGTATTTCAATTTGTACCCAAAGCATCCGTTGGCGTTGACGCGGAAGTAGAGATTGCTCTTCGCCCGGCAGAAGACATCCACGCTCACGGTCACGGCCTTGCCGAGTTCGACATTGGGCGTGCTCAGGAAGCCGATCTGGTTGCCGATCTCGTCATACACGTAAAGCGCGGCGTCGGAGCCGTCAGAATTACTGGTATTGAGATATTCGATTGTCGCGCGCACGGTGCCATCGTCCGGCAAGGTGGTTACGAAGTAGTCGTCGACATCGCGGGCGTTCTG
>JBGTKC010000036.1:0-23450 GCA_041744755.1 Saprospiraceae bacterium | reverse complement strand
GCTGGATCTGCCACTGGCACAAGGGTTTCAAGGCCGGGTCGGGACCTTAAAGGAAGAATTGGCGGCTTTCGCCAAAACGTGCCACCGCACGGGGCTCCGTGCGGGGATCTCCTACACGCCTTTTTTATGGACGGCAGCCGGTGTCTCGAGGCACCGCGCCAGCCAGGCAGCCCCCACTCCCCCACCCAAGTACACTGGCGGCACACCCTCCTGGGAACCCAACTTAGGCCAATTTGCCCACCGTGTTGGCGCGTGGACCGATGAGGCCGAAGCTAGTCTGGTGCAGGGCGTCCTGAGTCTCCAGGACCTAGGTTTCGCCTTCGTCAACGCCAGAGGCCTGGACACCCTCGGACATCCCGATCGCCCGGTGATCGGCGGCGATGCCGAACGGCTCTCCCGCGGGCTCGCCCTCCTCACCGGGGCATGTCCCGAGCTGCATATCGTCACCGCGGACTTGCCCGCCGCCTACCTCGAAGACTGGCCTATCGAATTGCTGCGCCCTGGCGTCTCCGCGGGCGCGGTCGGGAGTACGCCCGTCGGGTTTTGGCGGAAGCCGATTATCCCTGGCCTCCCCCCACGCTACTGCGCGAGAGACTGGGCGGCAATCTATCCAAACTTCAGCACTCTCCACGATCCTGGCGGTTCCCCCGACCCGAGGACTGCGCCGCCGCCAATCCGCTCGGTCTACGAAATCCCGATACCAGCGGCGGCAGAATTAAGTAGTGTCCGGGCTGGCCATGGCCTTCCTGCCACGTACTGGCGCTCTCTCGAAGTTGCCCTCCAGCGACAGCTCCCGTGAGTGGGTTGGCCGTTTGGTGCCCCTAGCCGGCCTCACTGCTCACGTATAGCTCGGAGAGCAACTTTGACGAAAGGATCCTTGAGCAAGTGCCGAATCCTCCGTTGCTCAGGACCGACGTCGAGGTCGGCGCGGACCTCGGAGGCCAACTCCGCCGCGAGCCGTTCTCTTTGTAACGGGGTCGAATGGACGTCGGCGGCGAGCAGCCTAGAGGACACCTCGTCCCGCAACCGTTCGAGGGTCAGGGTCTGCATGGGTGAGCCAGCCTCGGCGTGCTCGAGTTGGAGCTCCCGCTGGACGCGCCTCGCCGCGGCGTTGGCACGGAGGAGCGCGAGGCTATCGAGGGTCACGACGCGATCTGGCTCGATGCCTCTCCCGCCGTAGACCGTCCGCCCGCGAGCTGTCACAAATCCTGGGACCGCGAGGCCGGCTGCCCCCTGAGGCGCCGTCGGGCCCGGCTTCGCAAACGCCGGACGCCGCGGAGCCCTGGTGGTGTCATCGCTGGCGTAAGCTCGCTGAATACTGCGGCCGGAGGGCGTGTAGTAGCGCGATACCGTAAGGTGGAGCGCACCGCGGTCCTTCAGCGGCAACATCTCTTGCACGAGTCCCTTCCCGAAGGAAGTCTGTCCGACGATCGTGCCGCGATCCCAATCCTGCACGGCGCCAGCGACAATCTCGCTCGCGGAGGCGGAGCGGCCGTCCACCAGGACCACGAGTCGATCGATGGGGAAGAAAACTCGGCCGGTGGCCTTATAGTCTTTGCGGGCCGAGTGCTCGCCCTCGGTGTAGACCAGTAGCGTACCGGCGTCCGCGAAAAACTGGCTCAACATCTGGATCGCCTCCTGGAGGTAGCCACCGCTATTGCCGCGCAAGTCGAGCACCAGGTGGCGGGCGCCCCGCCGGCCGACGAGTTCCTCTACCTGCACCATGAACTGCTCGTAGGTCGAGTCGGCGAACTGGTACACCGGCACGTAAGCCACGTCCGGGGCAAGGAGTACTCCCTCCCCGACAGTAGGGAGGGTGAGGGTGCGCCGCGGCAGCGAGATCTGGGGCAGGGGCCCCATGCCGGGTCGGAAGAGCGCGAGGTCTACCGTGCCCCGCGGGAGGGCCAACAAGTATGCTTGCACGTCGTCAATGTCGCGGTTCACGCCACTGACCAGGGTATCCGCAATCCGCAGGACACGGTCGTACGCAGCCACGCCAGCCTCCGCGGCGGGACTCCCGGGGAGGACCGAAAGGACGGTTACGCTGTCGCGGATCATCCCGAGTTCGATGCCGGCCCCGTCGACGGTACCCCTGAGGCGCGCGCGGTGGGCTTCGAGGTCCTTGGGACTGATGTATGCGGAGTAAGGGTCGAGCTGCTGGAGGAGTCCGTCGATGGCGTCGTCGACGAGTTCCTCGCGCTCGATTGGGTCGACATATTTAGCCTCGATGTACCGGAGGATTTCCTCGACCGAGCCCACACCGAGGGCATTCGGGGCAGACTCCTCGTCGTTGACCATCCGCAGCAGCGGGCCGGGTTGCCGTTGGAGCCCGAGGCCGAGGAGGAAGCCGACCGTGAGCAGGACGGCGCCACCGAGTGGCAACCAAACCAGCCACGACGGGCGTTGAGAAGAGCGAACGGTCATGCTGTAAGGGGCGACAGCCTTCGGAAAGAAGCGCGAAGATGCGCCCGGCAGGTGCCAAACGCGCGGAATGGCGCGACATTTGACCGTTAAGCGCAAGCCTATGGCCCCGAAGTGCCTCCTGATTTTAGTTTGCTGTGCGATCCAATCCACAGCTATCGCCGCAGACAGGGTCGCGCCTTCGCGCGGCCATTGCGGCGTTCGCGCCGCGGGTCAGGCCTTGAGAGACACCTTAGTCCCGACTACGATCCCTTACGCGGGTTACCGACTCCACCTGCGCGACATTCAACTCCTCAAACAGCGCAAGGACCAGTACCTGCTGAGGCTCACCGCCGTCAACACCGGCGCAAGACCGATCGGCCTCGGGCCGGGCTTCCCGCAACACATCCTACAGACTGACTTCGACGAGGCCCTTCGGCAAAGTGGGCTCATGCCGCTGGCGGCTCCGCTGCGCGCGGCCCTCCTCGAGAGCCGATTAACCCTGCGCGTGGCCGAGAGCGCGGGCGGGCTCGAGTTCTGGGTAACTACCGCGAAGTCGGACGCGCCCGCGCTCATCGCGCGTACAGACGAGTTCGAACCGCTGGTGTCTGATCCAGGAGCGCCTGCCGCATCGGGAAGGCTGTCGCCAACCGAAAGGCGTGAGGCAGGCGCCGATCGTCTTTATGCTTCGACCGAGCCGATCCCCGAGACGCCGTCTACCGCAACCCCAGCCCTTCCGCCTCTAGGTATCGCGGTCGCTAAGCCGGCACCGTGCGTCGACCTAGCGGCGGCTTCGATGCGGGTGACGCCCAGTCAGCGCGGGAGCGCGATGCTCCAGATCGAAATCACCAATCTCGGACCGGGGACGCTCACGGCTCTCTCGCTCGGCACGGGTGCGAGCCTCACTATCTATCTCGGCGGCTCGACCACCATCACGAACGCCTCCCAACGCCTCGCGCGCATTGACCTGTCCTCGCGTCTCGGACCGGGCCTGAGCGCCGGCCTGGCCACCGGGCAGACGATCACTTTGCTGGAGCGTATCGACGTGAGCTCGGTTACGCGATACACGAGCACGATAGTAGCGCAGATCGACCCAGGGCAGGTTATCGTCGAATGCGACGAGACCAACAATGAGGCGAGCTTGCTGCTGAAGGGGTAAATTGATTGGGGACGCGCGCCCGCCGGAGCGGCGATAGGCTGCGAGCGGCCGGTATACAGCGGGCTAAAGGGGCAGCGAGTCAAGATTGGCGCGATGCAGACGAGTCGGCACCTAGGGTCCGCCGAACGGCTGCCGGGTGACACGCTCGCTGGCGGCCGGCGGCCGTGGTAAGGCGGAATCAGATAAGAGGCTTTCGCCAAAACCCGCCAGCGGGCGTGTTTTGGCGAAAGCTAAATGTACCTGGCCCGATGCACTCCCGCCATGAGCTTGGCGAGCCGCATGACCTGACAGCTGTAGCCGAACTCGTTGTCGTACCAGAGGTGGATGGTGATGCCGAGGCCGTCGGGGCTCACCTGCGTGGCGGGGGCGTCGAAGACCGCGGTGGCGGTGTGGCCGATGACGTTGCTGCTGGCGTACTCCGAGGAGTTGCTGTAGAGGATCTGTTCGCAAATCGGGCCGTCGAGGGCGGCGTGGCGCATGATCTCGTTGACCTCATCCCGATTAGTGGGTCGCTTGGCGGTGATCGTGAGCACGGCCAAACTTCCCGAGGCGATCGGGACGCGCACGGCACTCGCGGTAACCTTGCCGCCAAGGCTCGGGATGGCCTGGGCGACGGCGGTGGCGGCGCCCGTGGTGGTGAGGATCATATTGAGGGAGGCGGCCCGCCCGCGCCGTGGCTTGTGGTGGAAATTGTCGAGCAAGTTCTGATCACTGGTGTAGGCGTGGAGAGCGTTGACATGCGCGCGCTCGATCCCGAGCGTGGTCTCGATTGCGAGCAAGACCGGCGTCACGGCATTGGTCGTGCAACTAGCCGCAGAAGCGAGTCGCACCTGACCCCAGTCGTACCGATCGTGATTGACGCCAAAAATGACGTTGGGCAGCTCGGCGCCGGGCGCTGTCAGGAGGACGGACCGGATGCCCGGGCGCAGGTGACGCGAGAGTTCACCTCGGCTCCGGTAGGCGCCGCTATTGTCGATGAGAAGTGCGTCGCGGATCTCGTGCGCGGCATAGTCGATCGCATCGGGCTCGTCCGCCCAGAAGACCTTGACGGAAATGCCGTTGATGATGAGGTGTTCCGCATCGTGGCTCACCTCGACGATGCCTTCGAAATTGCCGTGGACGGAGTCGGAACGGAGGAGTGCGGCGCGTTTGCTGAGCTCCTCGTGGCGATCGTCGAGCCGGGGCCTGAGGACGATGGCCCGGAGACGGAGTTGATTGCCGCGCCCGGTATGCTGCGCGAGCTGCCGCGCGACCACGCGCCCGATGCGCCCGAAGCCGTAGAGGACGACGTCGGATCCGGCCGGTTCGCTGTCGCTGCGGAGGTTGACCTCCAGGAGGTCCCGTAGGTTATGGACGACGAACCGGTCCATGTTACCGAAGCTGCCCGAGCGCCCGTGCCACTCGGTGGCGAGCCTCCCGAGGTCGATCTTACAGGTGTGCAAATCCTCGAGCTGCGCGACGGCGTAGGCGAGCGAGAGAACGAGGTCGATTCGGATCGGACGCTTGGAGTAGTCCTGACTTCGCTGGAGCGCCTGGAGGACCTGGCTCGGCGAGCAGTCGTAGACCATCCGCCGGAAGAGCGTGAAGTCGATCGCGCGGTCGAAGCGCAGTTCGCCGGCGATCTGGAGCAGGTCGAGCGCGGTCTTCTCGCGGTCGCGCCAGTCGGCGAGCTCTATCTCGCGGGCGTCGGCGCTCACGATTTCGTTAGGGTACATAGGGTTGTGTTGAGCGGGGAGGACATCAACGGGAACGCCCATTCTCCTCGGTGGGTGAATGGGCGTTCAAAGTAGCGAATCGAGCGGATAACTCGCCTACAGAACCTAAGCCCCGAGGTAATTCTTCAGGAGCTTCGACTTGTTCTGGGTACGGAGCTTATTGATGGCCTTGTCCTTGATCTGGCGGACGCGCTCGCGAGTGAGACCGAACTTCTCTCCGATGTCCTCGAGGCTGAGCGGGTGCGGCACGCCAATCCCGTAGTATAGCTTCACGACGTCGGCCTGGCGATCGGTGAGGGTGCCGAGCGAGCGCTCGATCTCCGTAGAGAGTCCTTCGCCGTACTCGAGGTAGCGGTCGGTGCCTTCCTCGTTTTTGTCGTCAAGGACATCAAGCAAGGAGTTGTCCTCGCCCTCGACGAAGGGCGCGTCCATCGAGACGTGACGCGCGGCGACGCTGAGGGTGGTTTCAACCTCGGCGGTCGGGATGTTGAGCATCTCAGCGAGTTCCTCACTGGACGGCTCGCGTTCGAACTCCTGCTCGAGCTCCGAGAAGGCTTTATTGATCTTGTTGAGTGAACCGACCTTATTAAGCGGCAGGCGCACGATGCGGCTCTGCTCGGCGAGGGCCTGGAGGATCGACTGGCGAATCCACCTCACGGCGTTGGAGATGAATTTAAATCCACGGGTCTCGTCGAAGCGCTGGGCGGCCTTGATGAGGCCGAGGTTGCCCTCGTTGATGAGGTCGGACAGTGAGAGGCCCTGGTTTTGGTACTGCTTGGCCACGGAGACGACGAAGCGAAGGTTGGCCTTCGTGAGTTGCTCGAGAGCGGCTTGTTCGCCGCGCTTGATGGCCTGCGCGAGACTTACTTCCTCCTCGGGGGTGAGCAAGTCCACCTTACCGATCTCCTGTAGGTACTTCTCGAGGGATTGGCTCTCCCGATTGGTGATCGATTTAGTAATTTTGAGTTGTCTCATGTAAATTGAGGTTTTGAGCGGTGAGGAAGGACCGGGTGGGTAGAATATAAACAGCGTCACATCACAAATTGCTGTGCGCCAAAGCTGTAAAGCGGGTAAAAAAGTCGGAAATCAGACAGGCGGCGAGCAGCGTCGCCGGGCAACCGCTACCGGTCACGCGTCCAAAGGTTCCTTTCGCCAGCAAAAATAAGCCGTTCCCACATCGGCGTCAAGTCCCGACTCGAGGATTAGTGAGATGGGGTAGACGGGTGGGCAAGCGGGCGATGGAGATGCGCATAGGCGAGATAGGTAATTGATATCTGAGGCGAAAAGTTCCCCGCATTTGGAAAAACGGTCGGTCAACAGTTAATTGCCCCCACATGGATCGAGTGAAGTTCAAGATAGAAGAGCTCTACAAAGCCTCACCGGCGATGCTCTACCAGTTTATCACCGATCCGGCCTGTCTGGGGAGATGGTTCTCCGACGAAGCCGACGTCGAGGGCGACCGATATGTCTTCACGTGGAACGGCGCCGACGAGGTCGCGACATTCGTCGACGGCGATGAGGATAGCCGCGCGCGCTTCGTGTGGGAGGAGGCCGAGGAGCCCACGGAGTACCTAGAGTTCAAAATGTACCGCGCGGGGGTCACCGATCAGACCGTGCTGGAGGTGATCGACTTCTGCGACGGGGACGAGGTGGCCGACAGCAAGAAGCTCTGGGAGAGCCAGCTGAAGATCTTGCGGCAGGAGATCGGGGGGTAGGCTTGCGGCCTCGGCGTCGAGCCTCGGGCGCGCGATTAGGAATACCGTTAGTGCTCGCTTTGGATTAGGACCCCATCCGTCGGGGGTCGATTGCGCTAAGCCGTTAAACGGGCGCCAGCCGAATCACGAGGCCAGCGATCGCGTCGGCAATAGGGATCTGGCAGCCGAGGCGGCTATTGGGCTCCACGAAGAAAGCTTGGTCGAGCATATCCTCCTCGGCGTCATTACGGGCGAGGATGTCGTGTTCGGACTCGACGTAGCAGTGGCACGACGCACACAGCGCCATCCCGCCGCACGTACCCTCGACGTCGAGGCCGCTCGCACGACAGACCTCCATGACGCTGAGCGACATATCGGTTGGGGCTTCGATGTCATGCGGGTCACCGGCGCGGTCGACGACCGTAAGCGTGATCGATTCCATAGCGCTACGGATACGCTTAGCGACCGATGAAGTTGGCAGGTCTCTTCTCGACGAAGGCGGCGGCGCCCTCCTTGAAATCCTCCGTATTCGCGCAGCGACCGAAGTTGTGGACCTCGCACGCGTAGCCATTCATGTTCGGGTCGTCGAAGGCGTTGACGCTCTCGATGATTCCCGCGAGGGCGACGGGCGCTTTGTCAATAGTTTTACCGATCAGTTCGCGCGCTTTCGCTTCCTCCTCGCCGGCGGGGACGACGTAGTTGACGAGACCGAGGCGCAGGGCCGTCTCAGCGTCGAACATTTCGCAAGTAAGGAGATACTCCAGGGCTCTGGTCTTGCCGATTAATTGCACGAGGCGCTGCGTGCCGCCGTAGCCAGGTACCAGGCCGAGCTTAGCCTCCGGTTGCCCGAAGCGCGCCCGTTCGCTAGCGACACGCATGTGGCAGGCCATGGCGAGCTCACAGCCCGCCCCTAGCGCGTAGCCCTGGATCGCGGCCACGACCGGGACCTTGCACCGCTCGATGCGCTCGAAGATCTGCTGGCCGCGCTCGCTCATCTCGCGGGCGTCGCTACTACTGAGTTCGAGAAATTCTTTGATGTCCGCGCCAGCCACGAAGCTCTTGTCACCAGCGCCGGTGATGATCACGCCGCGCAGGCCGTCCGTGGCGGGGACCTCCTCCGCGAAGAGCCGCCCAAGCTCCGTCATGACCCCGCCGCTGATGGCGTTGAGGGCATCGGGCCGATTGATGGTGACGGTGAGGATGTTGTCTGAGGTCTGCGTCAGCAGGGTGGTATATTCGGCCATGGGGGCGCGAAAGTAAGGTGGGGAAGCCTCCGGCGGTGGACCCGCGTCCGGGAAGCCTCCGGCCGCTACGTTTTCCGTTTTTTCTTCTCCGCCGCCGGGAACAACACGTTGTTGAGGATCAGCCGGTACCCAGGACTGTGGGGGTGCAGACTCAGATCCGTTTCCGGGTCCTGGACGTAGTGGCGGTAGTCTTCCGGGTCATGCCCGCCGTAGAAGGTCCAAGTGCCCTCGCCGAAACTGCCGTGGATATAGCGCGCCTCGTCGAGCGGCTTGGTCTCGCCGAGGATCAGCACGGAGCTCTTGATGTGCTGGTTTCGAAAGGCCGTGGTCTGGCCCATGAAGCCCTTGACGGTGCGGGTGTGGTTCTGCGTGAGCATCGTCGGGATCGGGTCCCACTTCGCACTGAAGTCGAAGAGCGTAAAGTAGTCTTGCTCCGGGGCGTTCGGGCGACCGAGCGTCGGGTCGATCGTGGAGAATTCGTACTCCAACGGATTTTTCATCAGCTCGAAGTCCTTGAAGGCGAAAGTGTTGGCGAAGTTGAGCTTCTCTTGGGCCCTGGGGTCGGCCGGGTCGCCGTCGTAGATCTCGGCGCAGATGTCGAGCCCTTCGGCCGCCAGGGCGATGTCGTAGGTGTCGGTCGCCGAGCACATCGCGAACATGAAACCGCCGCCGGCGACGAACTCTCGTACGGTTTTGGCGACAGCTAGCTTGAGCTCACTCACCTTCGCGAAGCCCTCCTGTCTTGCCATGGCCTCGGACTGCCGGACGTTCTCGCGGTACCAGGGCTGCGTGTGGAAGTTCGCGTAGAAGCGACCGTACTGCCCGGTAAAGTCCTCGTGGTGGAGGTGGAGCCAGTCGTAGTTGGCGAGCTCGCCGGCGAGGACCTCGGAGTCGTAGATGGTCTCGTAAGGGATTTCGGCGTAGGTGAGCACCAGCGTCACGGCGTCGTCCCAGGGCTGCACGCGCTCGCCTTTGGCGTTGAAGGCGGGCGTGTAGACCGCCACGCGCGGCGCGACCTCGAGTTTGATGGCATCCATGTTCGTCTCCGGGTGGGCGATCTCGGCGAGGATGCCGTTGAACTGCGCGTCGCTGATCACCTCGTACTTCACGTTGCGCGTCTTGCACTCGCGCTCGGAGGCCTCGTTTTGCCGGAAGGCGAACGAACCGCCCCTGTAGTTCAGGAGCCAGTACGCCTCCACCTTCTGCTCGAGGACCCAGAAGGTGATCCCGTAGGCCTTGAGGTGATCCGTCTGCCGCTCGTCCATCGGGACCATCAAGTAGGCGGCCTCGGCCCGGGAGGCGAGGAATAGACAGGCCAAAGCGGTCAGGAGTACGCGCATAGGATCGTGTAACGAACCCAGCCCGGCAAAGGATATGCGGGAGCTCGGATCTCCAACCAAACCTGACGCCCCATCGTATATAGCGCCGTATGGACGGCCAAATCATCTTGACGCAACCCAGCGCCTACCTCGTGCTCTGCGCCGTGGCGGCCGTGGCGGTAGCCGCGCTGCTCTACTGGCGCACACCGCAGTGGCCTCAGGGCGCACGGGTGGGGTTGGCGGTGCTGCGCGCCCTGGCGGTCGGCCTGCTGGCGTTCTTGCTGCTCGGCCCTTTGCTACGCACCGTCGCCTCGCGTACGCAGCGGCCTACCTTGCTCGTGGCCGAGGATAGGTCGGCTTCCGCCAAAACCGAGGTCGACGGGATCGGCGCTGACCTCGATCGTTTTGCAGACAGGCTCAGCAGCCGATTCGACGTGGAGCGCGTGGCCATCGGCGAGATGGTTCGTCCGGCCACCGACACCGCCACAGACGCGGCCACCGACCTCAGTGCCCTCTTCACCTACGCTCGCCAAACCTTCCCGCCCGAACTCCTCGCTGGGATCGTCGTGGCCACCGACGGCATCTACAACCAGGGCGCAGACCCGAGCTACGGGGCCGCCGAGCTCCTCAACCCCACCTACGCGATTGCCCTCGGCGACACGACCCCCCAACGTGACGTGGCGATCCGCGAGGTCTTACACAATCGCATCGCCTACCTCGGGGATCGGGTCGAGGTGCAGGTCGACGTGCTGGCGACGGGACTCTCGGGCTCGGCCACCAACGTGACGCTCGGGGGTGCGGGCACAAGCAAAACCGAGGCCGTGCGCTTCGAACGCCCTCGTGACCTACAGACGGCCCGCTTCGAGATCGAGCCGCGCACGGCGGGGATCCAGCGCTACACCATCACGGCGACCCCCGTCGGTGGGGAACGCAACCGCAGCAACAACACTCGCGAGATCTTCATCGACGTGCTCGACGCGCGCCAACGCATCCTCCTGCTTGCCGCCGCGCCCCACCCCGACGTGAGTGCCCTCAGGCAAACCCTCGACGAGAACAAAAACTACGAGACGTCCTTCTCGCTGCTCGACCGCTTCAACGGCGACCTATCCGCGGCCGACCTCGTCGTCTTCCACGGGCTGGGGGCCGGGAGTGCCGCGATGCAGGCCGTATTACGCAAGCTGGACGCACGTCAGGTAGGTAGGTGGTTCATCACCGGAGCATCACCGACGCCAGCGGCCCTAGGCCTTCAGGGACTCTTACGGCTTTCGCCAAAACCTGGGGCCGCCAACGAGGTGACGCCGCAGTTAAATAACGGGTTTCGGCTATTCAGCATCGGGGCAAACTGGGACGAGCGGCTGAAGGGGTTCCCGCCGGCGTCGGCGCCCTTCGGGGACTACGGACCGCTGGCGGCGGGTGAGGCCCTGCTGCGCCAGCGCGTAGGCCGCATCGAGACCGACTACCCGCTGCTGGCCATGGGGGAGGTCGGGGGCATCAAGACCGGTGTTTTCGTGGGCGAGGGACTGTGGCGCTGGCGCCTGGCCGAGTTCCAGGCGCACGAGAGCCACGAGGTCTTCGACGCCACGGTCCTGGCCACCGTGCAGTACCTGGCGTTGCGCGACGACAAGCGTCCGTTCCGCGTGACGCCCTCGCAGCGGGTCTACACCACGAGCGAGGACGTACGCCTCCAAGGCGAGCTTTACAATGCGAGCTTTCAGTTGGTCAACGAACCCGATGTCCAGGTACGCATCACGGAGCGCGGTGGGGCGAGCTACGAGTTCTTGATGGACAAGGTGGGTCGCAGCTACCAACTCCGCGCCGGGCGCCTTCCCGCGGGCGACTACCAGTACCGCGCGACTACTGGCTACGCCGGGCAGGGCTACACGGCCGAGGGTGCGTTCAGCATCCAACAGATCGACCTCGAGAGCGCGGTGACGACGGCGGATTGGGACCTACTGCGGCGCGTAAGTGGCGCGCGCGGCGGCAGACTCGTGACGACGGCCGACCTCGACGGTCTGGCCGACGAATTGATCGCCAGCTCCACCGCGAAGCCGGTGCTGTATTCGCAGGTGAAGACGCGTCCCTTGATCGACTGGCCGTGGCTGCTGGGGATCGTGCTAGTGCTGCTGAGCGTCGAGTGGCTACTGCGGAGGAGACTGGGGGGGTATTAGGGCAGTTGTTAAATTGTTGAGGGTCAAGTTTTCGAATAGCCGTTGAGGAGCGCTCGCCCTTGCCGGCTTCGATGGAACTCGGGAGGAGGAAGCTCGGCTGACCGTGAGAGTCGATACCGAGATCCAGGCCCTGCCGATCCACGAGTTCACGATCGTCAAGACCGTCACAGTCCTTGGCCGCCAGGAATGGGGCGGACGTGAGTTACTCGACATCTCCTGGGCGCTAAAGCCAACGACACGGGACTATGGCTATTCTCGTGGGCCGTTTTGGCGGAAGCCGCCCCGACGAGGCGCGCTCACGCAGGATGTCAAGCCTTTACGGACAGGACCTTCCGACTTGGAGCTCGTCCTAAACTGCTTACAGATGTGGGCTAGCGTTTTCCTACGCGAGGGTGCGCAAGGACTGCCCGTTACTCCTACTCTACCACGTCCTCCACCGCTTCAAGCCGCTGCCGCTCGAACTGCTCGGCGTAGTAGCCCTCCCCGGCCACGAGCGCCTCGTGCGTGCCCTCTTCCACGATGCGGCCGTCGTCGATGACGATAATTTTGTCGAAATCGAGCAGGGAGTAGATCCGGTGCGTGATGACGATGGCGGTCTTGTCGGCTAGCTCGTTGTTGAGGTAGCCGAGGATACGCGCCTCGGTGCTGGTGTCCACGGCGCTCAGCGAGTCGTCGAGGATCACGATGTCGGGATCCTTGATGAGCGCCCGCGCCAGGCTCACACGCTGCTTCTGGCCGCCGCTCAGGGTCACGCCCCGCTCTCCGACGAGGGTTTCGTAGCGCTCCGGCAGTTCTTCGATATCATCGTGGACGGCGGCGTACCCAGCGTAGCGCTGCACCACAGCCAGGTCGGGCTTCGCGCCGTCGACCCCGAAGGCGATGTTCTCGGCGACGGTGTCGGAGAAGAGGAACACCTCCTGCGGCACGTACCCGATGCGCTGGCGGACGTGCGACAGGTCGCGCTCGCGCAGGTCGACGCCGTCGAGGAGAATACTGCCGCCGTCGGGGTCGAAGTTGCGGAGGATCACCTCGGCGATGGTGGTCTTGCCGGAGCCCGTTTTGCCGATGACGGCCATCTTCTGCCCGGAGCCGAGGTGGAAGCTCACGTCCTTGAGCGCGTGCGCGCCGCCGGGGTAGGTGAAGTCGACGTGCTCGAATGCGAGCTCGCCGCGCAGGGGCCCACTCGTAGGCGCGGCCGTGGAGACGATCTCCGGTTGTTCCGAGAGGAACTCATTGATCCGCTTCTGGCTGGCCTCGGCCTGCTGCACAATAGAGGCGATCCACCCGATGGCCGTCACGGGCCAGGTGAGCATGTTGATGTAAATGACGAACTCCGCCACGTTTCCCGCGGAGATCTCGCCGCGCATCACCTGCAAACCACCGACGTACACCGTGATAATGGTCGAGGCGCCGATCAAAAAGATCATGATCGGGAAGAAAGCCGCGTCCACCACGGCCAGCCCCATCGACTTCTTGCGGTAGTCCTCGGTCTGCTCGGCGAAGACCTTCGCGAGGCTGCCCTCCTGCGTGTAGCTTTTCACCACGCGGATCCCGGAGTAAACCTCCTGCGCGGTGCTCGTCAGCTTGGCGACCTGCTGCTGAATGACGGTCGAGCGGCGGTTGATGAGGTCGGAGACGTAGTAGATCGAGACGCTTAAGATAGGCAGGGGCGCGAGGCTCCAGAGCGTGAGCTCGACGTTGACGCTCAGCATCGCCGTCACCGCGAAGATGAAAGTGCTAATGAGGTTGACGCCGTACAGCACCGCCGGACCGAGGTAGTTGCGCACGTTGTTGACGTCCTCCGAGACGCGACTCATCAGGTCGCCGGTCTTGTTACGGCGGTAGAACCCCCGGCTCAGCCGCTGGTAGTGGGCGTAGAGATCGCGCCGGAGGTCGTACTCGATGAGGCGACTTACGACGATGATGGTCTGCCGCATGAAGTACATAAACACGCCCATCAGCAACGCCAGCAGCACGACGAGACCGCCGAAGAGTAGCAGCGTATTACCCAGCGCGTCGAAGAGGGCCTCACGCGCCGCCGGGAATGCCTCCACGCTGCGGTAGAAGCCGAGGTTCTCCACCACCAGATCGAGCGCCTCGCGGATGACCTGCGGCTGCAGCACCCGGAAGTAGTTGCTCAAAGACACGAAGACAATGCCCGCGAGAATGCGCCACCTGTACTGCAGGAAGTAGCGATTGAGGTAGGCGAGGTTCTTCAAGACAGGGCGTTGGCGGGCTTTCGCCAAAACGGACGGGCGGCGGCACAACAACGAACCTAGCAAAAGTCCGTTAGGTTTTGGCGACATTAATAGCTGTCCCGACTGCACATGGCTACACGATTACATTCGCCACTCGCCTCGCTGGCGCACTTGCCGGCCGTCGGCAAAATCTTGATCCTCGTTCCATACCTCCTAGGAAGCGGTGCGGCCGTAGCCCAACGATTTACCGAGAGTACGCTGCCGATCCTACTGATCGACGCGGCGCGGTGGGAGATCCCGGACGAGCCCAAGGTCCTCACGCGGATGCGGCTCATCGACAATGCCCCGGGCGTAGTCAACCACACCGACGACGTACCGCGCGGCTACAACGGCTACGTCGGCATCGAGCGACGCGGCTCTACGTCGCAGGATCTATTCCCGAAGGTGGGATACAAGTTGGAGCTACGGACCCGCTCCGGGGCGGACACCAGCGCGCAGCTCCTCGGTATGCCCGAGGAGAGTGACTGGGTCCTGCACGGCCCGTACTCCGACAAGACCCTCATCCGCAACGCCTTCACCTATACCCTCGCCGCGCGCCTCGGGGACTACGCCCCGCGGACACGCATGGTCGAGGTCAAGCTCGGCAGCGACTACGTCGGGGTGTACGCCCTAGTCGAATCGATCAAGCGCGACAAGAACCGCGTCGACATCTCGAAGCTCGGTCCCGCGGAGATCAGCGGCGACGAACTCACCGGCGGCTACATCGTCAAGGCCGATAAATACACGAGTGAGGATCCGGCGAACGATCCGACCTTCGAATTACCCGCCAGAGGACTCGGCGGCCAGGAGCGAACCACGCTCCTCTACCACTACCCCAAGCCCGGCGACATCGTCCCCGAACAACGTGCGTACATTAAGTCCTGGTTGACGGAATTCGAGGCGCGGCTAGCTGGTGCGGACTACGAAGACGCTACCAAAGGGTACGCGCCCCTGATCGACGAGCGGAGCTTCGTAGATTTCCTACTGATCAATGAGATCACGCGTAATGTGGACGGCTACCGCCTCAGCACTTATGCCTATAAGGAGAAAGACAGCAAGGGCGGACGACTGCACATGGGTCCGGTATGGGATTTCAATCTCGCCATCGCGAACGCCGACTACTGCGAGGGGAGCAAGCCGGAGGGGTGGATGTTCAACTTCGAGGAGTACTGCCCAAACGACGGCTTTCAGCCGCCGTTTTGGTATACGCGCCTGTGGACATCCTACCAGTTCCGCGCCGCTACAGCCGTCCGCTGGCGAACGCTACGCGGCTCGGGGGGAGCCCTGAGCGACGCAGCACTCTATGGACTGTACGACAGCCTCGCCGCGGTGGTGAGCGGCGAACCCGCCAGGCGCAATTTTGAACGCTGGCCGGTCCTTGGGCAGTACACCTGGCCGAACGCCTACGTGCCGACGAGTCACGCCGACGCTCTAGCTTTCGCTAAAACTTTCTTGAGCCAGCGCGTCGCCTGGCTCGACGGACAGTTCGCGATGATCAGCGCCGTGGCAGACGTGAACTCGGACCAATTGCGGCTGTACCCGAATCCGGGACAAGGGGGCCCCGTCCAAATGGGTGGCCTACCGGACGAGGCCTACCCTGCGCGGATCCTGTGGTACGACATGACGGGACGCGTCGTCGCGGATCAACGCCTCCAAGCCAACGCCTCGATCGACGCGCCTGAAAATGCCGGGGTCTACGTTTTCCGCGTCGAATCCGCCGGCGGCACCACGTACGCCGGCAAGTGGGTCAACGCTGCGCGTTGACCTGCGCACGGCCGGGGACGGGCAACCGAAATAGTGTTGACCCCAGCAGCCGGCCTCTCCGCTGCGTTCCCCGACCATGAGATACCAACAGTCACGGCGTCGAGCGAGACTGAAGGGCTTATACTTGTGACCAACCCTCGCCACACGCCTATGCCCTCCCGGATTATCACCCTCGACGAATTCATCCTCCGCCGCCAAAAAGACTTCGCCTTCGCGAGCGGCGAACTCACCGGCCTCCTGCGCAACATCGGGATGGCCGGCAAGATCGTCCACCGCGAGGTCAACAAGGCGGGCCTCGTCAACATCCTCGGCTCCGCCGGCGGGGCCGACAACGCCTCGGGGGAGGACGTCCAGAAGCTCGACATGTTCGCCAACGAAAAGCTCATCGAGTGCCTGCGGCAGTCGGGTGAGTGCTGTGGCGTAGGCTCGGAGGAACTGGAAGACTTTACCCCGGTCAAGAGTACGATCGAGGACAAGGAAGGCAAGTACGTCGTGGTCTTCGACCCGCTCGATGGCTCTTCGAATATCGACGTCAACGTGAGCGTCGGGACGATCTTCGGGATCTACCGCCGCGTGAGTCCTGATTCCGGTCCGGCGCAACTCGAAGACTTCCTCCAGCCCGGCGTCGACCAGGTGGCGGCCGGCTACGTCCTGTATGGTACCTCGACGATGCTCGTCTACACCACCGGCAATGGCGTCAACGGCTTCACGCTCGACCCGAGCATCGGGGAGTTTTGCCTGAGCCACCGCGACATCCGCATCCCGGACGCGGGCGACTACTACTCCGTCAATCAGGGCTACTACCTCAAGTTCGACGTCGAGATGCGCCGCTACATCGACTACTGCTCGGACCTCAACCTACGCCTGCGCTACATCGGCTCGATGGTGGCAGATGTCCATAGGATCCTCTTCCAGGGTGGGATCTTCCTCTATCCCAATACGCGTAAATATCCGGCGGGCAAGCTGCGCCTCGTTTACGAGTGCAATCCGATGTCGATGATCGTCGAGCAGGCTGGCGGCATGGCAATCACCTGCAGCTTAGAACGTGCGCTTACGCTAAAACCTCAGAAACTCCACCAACGCGCCACGATTGCGATCGGGAGCCCGGCGATGGTGGCGGAGTTCAAGGAGTTCGTGGAGCGGTACGCAGCCGTCATGACGTAGTACCGCCAAGACCCCCCGCCGGTGAATTAGGCTTCAGGCGCGATCGCCCCACCTGTAAATCCCACCCAACTCGAAACCCGCCAAATCCAGCACACGATTCGTCACCGTCCGCGCTAGTGCCTCGAAGTCCTTCGGCATGGAGTAGAAGCTCGGGTTGCAGCCGTTGATGACGGCGCCGGCCTCCGTGAGGGCCACCATGTTGCGCAGGTGGAGCAAGCTGTAGGGCTTATCGCGTGGGCACAGGATAAGGCGCCGACGCTCCTTGAGGGCTACGTCGCAGGCGCGCGTGAGGAGGTCGTCGCTCAGGCCATGGGCCACGCGCCCGAGGGTCCCCATCGAGCACGGACAGACGATCACCGTATCGTATCGCGCCGACCCAGAGGCAAAAGGCGCGTTGAAGTCGTGCTTGTCGTAATAGTCGAAGGGGTAGTCGGCGTAGGAGGTTGACCCCAACTCGAGCTCCCAGTTGTACTTCGCGTTGTCGCTCATGACGATGCCCACGGCGTCCCACTGCTCGCGTAAGGGTCCGGCGAGGTCGTCCATAATGACCTTGGCGTAGATCGACCCCGAGGATCCCCCGACGCCGAGGACGATGCGTTTGAGGGAGGGATCGGTCATAGGCGGGTGAAGGGACTCCGGCACAGGCCGGCATTGTGGCGGAGCAAAGGAAGGTCAACGGGCGGAAGCGTGGAGGGTTTTGCCGGAAGGCGCCCGCTGCGCTACCTTCCAACGATGCAGATGAGCTGGCGGACCGTACCGATGCTGCGCGCCGCCGCCGCGATGGCAGCGGGGATTGGCCTGGCGCACGTTAACCCGAACCTACCTGTCTATTCAGGGATGGCGATCTCGATCCTCGCGACCCTAGTCCTCACCACTCCGATAAGTCTGCATCGGCAGGGGCGGGTCAAGGGTTCGGCCTCGCTACTGCTATTCTTCGGACTAGGTCTCACGAATGCGCTGCTCGTCCAGCCGGGGGACGCAGGGCAGGTTTTGCCGGAAGGCCACTACTTCGTGGCCGAGCTCCTGGAGGCGCCGGTGGGCAATAGCGATTGGCTTGGGGCTGATGCACGGATTGTCGAGATCCACGGAGACACGGGCCCGCAGGCGACCGACGTGAAGGCCCGCCTGATGATCCACCGCGAGGCCCTCGCCGCAGGTCCGGCGGGCGAGTCCGCGGATGTCCTCGGGAGGGGAAGCGTAATCGCGGCCGACGCTTACCTCAACGCGCCCACGCCACCGCGCAACCCGCACACGTTCGACTACGGAACCTTCCTCGCCAGCCGGGGCATCAGACTCCAGGCCTGGCTGCGCGCCGGTGATTACACTTCCGTAAAATCCGCCGCCCCGCCGACGAGCCTCGAGCGCGTCCGTGGGTGGATCTCGGCGCACATCGACCGTGGCTTCGACAGTCCCCGCGAGGCCGGTGTCGCGAAGGCACTCCTCATCGGCGACCGCTCTGGGATCGACGAGAGTACGCGGCTCGCCTATACGTCGACGGGGGCGGTGCACGTCCTAGCCGTGAGCGGCTTGCATACGGGCATCATCGCCTTCATCGTGGTCTGGGTGTTGCGACGTACGCTGCGCAAGCGCCTACCTGTGTTGCAGCTCGCCGTACTGCTGCTGGGCCTCTGGGCCTACGCCGCGCTGACGGGGTACAGCCCGAGCGTCCTGCGCTCGGCGGTGATGTTCGCAGTGGTTTTTGCCGGGCGGATGTTCCGGCAGGATCCGAATGGCCTGAATAATCTCGGCGTGGCCGCGATCCTCACCCTGGTGTACGACCCGCGACTCCTGTTTACGCTCGGGTTTCAACTCAGCTACCTGGCGGTGGCTGGGATTATGGTGTTCTACCCGCACATCCGGCGCACCCTCGCTACTGAAACGCTTTGGCTCAATAAGGTGACGGAGCTCGTGGCGGTCTCGGTGGCCGCCACCGTAGGCACGCTGCCGGTGACGATTTTCTTCTTCCACCAATTCCCCGTCTACTTTGCCTTGTCGGGTATTGTGGCGGTACCGCTGGTGGGGGTTGCGCTCCCGGTGTTGCTCGCCACGATAGCCATCGATGCCTTGGTCACGCTGTGTGGCGGTGTGGCCACGTGGTTTTACTGGGGAGCCTACAGCTTGGTGTGGGTTTGTAATGAAGCACTGACCTATATGTCTGCTCTCCCCTACGCCCTCGTGGAAGGCCTCTGGCCGAGCAGCCTGACGGTAGTCTTGCTCCTCCTGACCATCGTTTTATTTGGAATCACGATCACCCGCCGGCGACGTGGACCGATGTACGTCACGATGGCGCTCGCGCTCCTGGCCACGGTTGCTGCCGTCACTGACGCAGTCGGACGTCGTCGGCTAGACGAAGTCATCGTTTACAGCCTGCGCGATGGCACGGCTGTAGATGTGTTCGCTCGCGGCACGCTAGCGACAGTTTCCGACGAACGCGCGACCGAGGCGGAGCTAACGCGCGAGACCAGACCACACCGTTACGCCAACGGCATCAGGACCGTGTACACGACCGCTGTACAACCCATCTACCGCGACTCCGGTATTAGCTTCTTCCAAGTCGGAGAGGTGGCGTGGGCGGAAGTTCACGCGCGGTCACCCGACCTCGTGCCGAGTCGCCTTCGCCTTGACTGGGTGTACCTCGCCGACCCGAGCAAGGTTGACCCAGAGCAACTTGTGAGTTCCTTCCCGCAAGCCCGCATCCTCCTAGGCGCCCGCGTCCCGCCCTGGCGGCGAGACGCCTGGCTGCCGTACGTGGAGCAGACGTTTGATTTGTCGGAGACGGCATTTAGACTATCCGATTAGACCGCGCGCACAGACCGCTACTACCTCACCTTACTCCCATCCGCCCTGTACTCGACGTCGAACTTCTTCCCTCCTTTGGGATCGATCTCGACGTCGTAAAACTCCCCCCGCTCGGCGTTCTCAGTGTACTCCAGCTCCACGATGTCATCCTTTTTATACTCGGCCTTGATGGCGTTCTGCACGGCCTGAGGCAGGTCACCCCACTTGACACTGCGCTCGGTCTCGATCCAGACACCCGCTGGGGTAAAGTCGGCGCGCATTCTTTCGCCTTCCTGTGTGAAGTGGGCCTCGTAGCTGTCGTTGCGGTCGCGGCGCCACTCCGCAGATGACTCGCCGGGGTACTTTGCCGCGAAGGCTGCCGCGACGGCCTCGGGGGTGTCTGATGAATAGTTGACGCCAGCCTGCGCGCCGGCCCCAGGGTCGATATCGGTCTGCGCGGCGGCGGCGCCCGTTGACTCCTGACCGTCGACACTTTCGGTAACACATGACGCGAGGCAGAGAAAGGGAAGGAGGCGTAGGAGTGGGGTCATGATCGCGGGACTGAGGGCGCTATGGTCAACGATACGGACACCCTGCGTTGTTTACATGAATAAATTTGGCGCGGAGCTTTGCCGTGTGTGGAATCTGCCGCATCTTAGCCTTTCACGCCGTGGTCTCTCGGAGGCCGCGGTAGATCCCTGCTACATTGTTTTCGGTTAGTGACGTCGCGACGCTCGTAGTCCGCACCAACGTCTCATTGACCTCGGCATGTCACTCCACAGGGTAGGGGCGGCGGCAAATTTCGAGAATCAGCAACTCCCCCCGCTATGAACCGCGTCATCTTCTTCGGCCGCATCCACTTCAAGAACGTCCGCAGCGCCAACCTCGCTAAGGAAGCCTTCGTCCGCTACGGGGAGACGATCGCGAAGGGTGACATGATGTACCGCCCCGAGGCTCTCTACGGGGAGGAGCTCGAGGAGCCCGTCGAAGCGCTGTTCCTCGAGTTCCCTCGTGCTTCTCACGAGGCCTCCGATAAAACCGTCAATCACAGCATCCAGTCGATGGAAACGCTGTTGCAGTTCGCTATGGCCGGGCGGATCGACTGCTTCGTTATTACCGCGGGCGAACTGCCCGAGCAGATCACGCGACTCGTCGAGAACGACAAGACCACCTCCCAACACTACAGCCTCGCCACGGAGGCCCTCGAAGCCGAAGATTACGCGACCGCCGTTGCCGAGTTTACCGAAACAATCGACAGTTTCAAGCGCCACCCCTGGGCCCTCGACGGCCGCGGGCTGGCGCACTTCGAGTTGGGCAATTTGGCGGAAGCCGAGAGAGACTTCCGCAGCGCGCGCGAGATGTACCCGAGCTACCCGAGCCCCCACCTAGGTCTCGCCAAGATCTTTGCCGCCAAGCAAGAGTACAGCGCGGCGATGGACAGTTGCCAGATGGCTATGGCCGGTAGTATCCCCCACCAACCCGGCTACTGGATCACGGCCCTGTTTAGTGCCGAGGTCATGATCGGGCGCCTCGAGAAGGAGTTCAATAAACTCAGCAACGCCGAGCGGGACTTGTACCACAAAAGCATCGCGAGCTACCTCGATCGCTACTCCATGAAACTGAAGCAGTTAGGCAAAAACAGAACTAAGTTCTACCCAACACCCGACAAGCTCAAGGGCCTTCAGGCACGCTTCGAAGGTGTTTCGGAAATGGCGTAGGCCGTAATAAAGTACCCGCTGCGCTCACGTGATGGGCGGCTCCGCCCAAGCGGGCGGCCGCATCTACGCTGCGCCAAGCTTTATGTTTAACGCTCTCGGAAGGTCCGTCTATCGTCCCGGGGCTGCGGGTCCCGTTTTCAATCAAACGATCAAGAACCGACCTAGATCACGAGAGCTCGACCCCGGACCGGTCCTGGTTAGACCGAGCTGAAGTCGCGTTACACATACGCCAGGATGGCTTTGCGGCCTTTGTGTAAAGCATGTGCGCACCCGCGTTAAGAAGTGGCCTTAAACCGTAGGGCGTTGTCTCCTACGGCTTGACACCGTCTATCCCGGACACCTGACTAGCGCCTTGGATCAACAGGGCAACCTCGTTATTTAATACTTCGACGAACCCACGCTGGATCTTCATCGTGATAATCGAGTTGTCGGCCCGGCGAATTACCACCGAACCTTCCATGAGAGCGCTCACGATCGGGGCGTGGTTGCGCAACACCTGGAACTCCCCGTCGACGCCGGGTACCGTCACACTAGTGATGGCCCCTTTGTACAGCTCCCGCTCGGGACTTAATACGCTGATCGTCATAGGACTGGCTTGTGGCACCGCGGCCCTTTATGCGTTGGCTTCGGCTTCGGCAAGCATCTTCTCACCCGAGGCGATAGCGTCCTCGATGTTGCCCTTCAGGTTGAAGGCCGCCTCCGGGAGGTGATCCAACTCCCCGTTGAGGATCATGTTAAAACCTTTGATCGTATCCTCAATCGGTACGAGGACACCCTTCAGACCCGTAAACTGCTCAGCAACGTGGAATGGCTGGCTCAGGAATCGCTGAACGCGACGCGCGCGACCGACGGCCAGCTTGTCCTCGTCCGAGAGCTCTTCCATCCCGAGGATCGCAATGATGTCCTGGAGCTCGTTGTAGCGCTGCAGGATCTGCTGCACGGCCTGTGCACAGTTGTAGTGCTCGTCGCCGAGGATCTTCGGGTCGAGGATGCGGCTCGTCGAATCCAGCGGATCAACCGCCGGGTAGATCCCGAGTGAGGCAATCTTACGCGACAGCACCGTGGTAGCGTCGAGGTGGGCGAAGGTCGTAGCCGGGGCTGGGTCCGTCAGGTCGTCAGCAGGCACGTAGACGGCCTGCACCGACGTGATCGACCCGCGCTTCGTCGACGTGATCCGCTCCTGCATCACGCCCATCTCCGTGGCGAGGGTCGGCTGGTAGCCTACTGCAGACGGCATACGGCCCAGCAGGGCCGACACCTCAGATCCGGCCTGCGTGAAGCGGAAGATGTTGTCGATGAAGAAGAGGATGTCCTTACCGCCATTTGGATCGTCGAGGTCGCCATCGCGGTAGTACTCGGCAATCGTTAGCCCGGAAAGTGCCACGCGGGCGCGTGCTCCCGGGGGCTCGTTCATCTGGCCGAACACGAAAGTCGCCTTCGACTTTTTGAGGTCCCCGAGCTTGACGGTCGACAGATCCCAGCCGCCCTCCTCCATGGAGTGCATGAAGTCGGCGCCGTAGTTAATGATCCCGGCCTCGAGCATCTCCCGCATGAGGTCATTTCCCTCGCGCGTACGCTCGCCTACCCCAGCGAATACCGAGATGCCGTCGTAGCCCTTGGCGATGTTATTGATTAGCTCCTGGATGAGGACCGTCTTGCCGACACCCGCACCGCCGAACAGACCGATCTTGCCTCCTTTAAGGTAAGGCTCAATAAGGTCGATTACTTTAATGCCAGTGTAAAGCACCTCTGTGGCCACAGATAGGTTCTCGTAGGCCGGTGGTTTGCGGTGGATCGAGTAAGCCGTCTGGCCCTTTGGTACGGCTGGCAGACCGTCGATCGGCTCGCCGACCACATTAAATAGACGTCCTTTAATTGCCTCACCGACCGGCATCGCGATGGCTTTACCGGTGTCGGTGACGACCTGTCCGCGGGCCAGGCCGTCGGTCGAGTCCATGGCAACGGCACGGACGCTGTCCTCGCCGAGGTGCTGCTGGACCTCCAACACGAGGGTGTCGCTGCCGGGGCGTAAAATCTCTAGTGCATTGTAGATCTCCGGGAGGACACTGCCCTCGCCGGCGAAGCTCACG
>JBGTKC010000035.1:0-57908 GCA_041744755.1 Saprospiraceae bacterium | reverse complement strand
AGGTCACGTACGCGTTACTCACCCGTGCGCCAGTCTCGGGCAGATAAATCCACCCTACCCTGCGACTTGCATGTATTAAGCCTCCCGCTAGCGTTCATCCTGAGCCAGGATCAAACTCTCCATCGTTGTGCTCGGAAGCAGTACTTCTTGCGATGTGAGCGTCCCGAACTCTAATCAATATCTTCTCGCTCGACCTCCGACCGGCCTCACGGCCGGCGAAAATCGCCTTACTCATCTTCCTCCCTAATGTCAAAGAACCTAGTGCATTTGACCGCCTCCGAGGCGGTCCAGCTTTCTAATTTCCAGCCTCTTTCGGCGGGGCCGCAAAGATAGGCAAGCCGTGCATTCCTCCTAGAAATCTAGTAGAAATTTTTCCTCTCGCTCGTTCGCGTCGGGGGCTGCTTTTCTAAGCGGCTGCAAATGTAGGCCGTCGCGCAGCACACCAGCAAGCTCCGGGGCTGAAAATTCTCAAAGAATATTCAAACGGTGCCGCACGGCGCTGCCGACCATGAGGCTCACCTTGGCGCGGTTGGGCACACGCACACGCTCTCCGCGGATACGCTCGATGTCGGCGCGCTGGATCCGGCGCAGAAGATCCTGGAAGTAGAGGTAGGCGATGTGGACCCCCAGGCGCGAGTCACGGGGCAGGGCCTTAATCCCGACCAAGGCGGCCGCGAAATCATCGGCGATCTCCTGCTCAATGGCGAACTTCTGTTCGGTCGTGAAGGAGCTAAAGTCCACCCCCGGGAAGTACACCCGCCCGCGGTCGTGGAAGTCGCTCGAGATGTCGCGTAGAAAATTGACCTTCTGGAACGCCGCGCCGAGTCTACGGGCCGGGTCCTTGAGGCGGGTGTACTCCGCCGGGTCGGAGAAGGTGAAGACCTTTAGGCACATCAGCCCCACCACCTCGGCGCTTCCGTATATATAGGTGTCGTACAGTGCGCGCTCGTAGGTGCGGTTCTCGATGTCGAGCTCCATACTGTATAAGAACGCGTCGATCAAGTCCGTGCCGATGCCATACTTGCGGACCGTCTCCTGGAACGCCTGCAGCACCGGGTTGAGGCTCAGTTTCCGCTCGATCGCGCGGTAGGTCTGCTCCTTGAACTCCGCCAGGAGCGCCGCCTTGTCATGATCGTGAAACGTGTCCACGATCTCGTCGGCGAAGCGCACGAAGCCATAGATCGCGTAGATCGGGTCCCGGAGTGCCGCATCGAACAGGCGGATCCCCATCGAAAAGCTCGTGCTGTACCGACGGGTGATGTGCTGGGCGCACTCGAGACAGACGTCGCTATAAAGCTGCTGCGGATTCATGCGGGGTAGGTTTTGACGAAAGTCGCGAATCGGGGCCGAAACCCTTGAGGATCTCCCCCGCCACTACCCTCCCGCTGATGATCGACGGGGGTACGCCGGGTCCGGGAGTAGTGAGTTGGCCGGCGTAGTAAAGCCCCTCGACCTTGGTCGATCTCATTTTCGGCTTGAGGAAGGCGGTCTGGTCGAGGGTATTCGCGAGTCCGTAGGCATTCCCCTTGAACGCGCTGTAGTCCGCCTTGAAATCCCGCTCCGCGAAAGTACGCTTGTAGATGATCTTGTCCCTCACCGCCAGACCCGTGAGGCGCTCCATCCGGTCCATGACCAGGTCGAAGTAACGCTCGCGCAGGGCCTCGTCGTCGCCGCCGAGGTCGGGCGCCGTCGGGATGAGTACGAATAGGTTCTCGCACCCGGGCGGGGCCACCCCTGGGTCGGTTACGCTCGGCGCGCACACGTAAAACAAGGGGTCCGTCGGCCACTGTGGCGTGGTATAGATCTCCGCGGCGTGGCGGTCGAACGGGCGGTCGAAGTAGAGGGTGTGGTGTTTGAGGCCTGGGAGCTTCTCGCTGAGGCCGACGTAGTAAAGCAGGCTCGACGGCGCCATTTGGCGACGGTCCCAGTAGTCCCGCGAGTACTGCCGGTCCGCCTCTTCGAGCAGGTGCTGCTCGACGTGGTGGTAGTCGGCCGCGCCCACGACTGCGTCGCAGGCCAGGAAACCTCTGGCCGTATCGACCCCGACGACGTGACCGCCCTCGGTGACGACCCGGGTTACGGTCCGATTGTACGAGATCGTCGCGCCCTGGCCTTCCGCCACCCGCACCATCGCCTGCACGAGGCTCTGCATCCCGCCCATAGGGTACCAGGTCCCGAGCACGAGGTCGGCGTAGTTCATCAGTGAGTAGAGCGCCGGTGTATTGGCCGGCGTGGCGCCGAGGAAGAGCACGGGGAACTTCAGGATCTGCCGCAGGCGCCGGTCCTCGAACTGGCGCTCGACGTAGCTCTCCATGTCGGTGAGCATGTGGAGCTTAAGGGCTGCCGCCAAAACCCGCACGTCGGCGAACTCCAACAAATTGTGGCTCGGCTTCTCGACGAATTCCGACATCCCGACCTCGTACTTGTACTCGGCTTCCGCCAAAAACCTGCGGAGCCGCTCGGCGCTGCCGGGCTCCAGGCGGTCGCACAGGGCGTAGAGCTGCTCGAGATGGGCAGGGACGTCAACCGAATTACCGTCCCCGAAAACGACGCGATAGCTCGGGTCGAGGCGCTTGAGCTCGTACTGTTCCTCGACGCTCGTGTCGAAGTCACGAAAAAAGCGCTCGAACACGTCCGGCATCCAGTACCACGAAGGACCCATATCGAAGGTGAAGCCCGCGGCCTGGAAGCTGCGTGCGCGTCCGCCGGCCTGGTCGTGACGTTCGAGGAGCGTGACGCGCGCACCGCCGCGCGCGAGGTAACTGGCGGCAGAGAGTCCGGCGAAGCCGGCGCCGATGACGATGACGTGTGGAGGGTCTACCATAAGAACGCAGCGCGATGGTGCGCCGGACTGTTGCCGCGCAAATCAGTAAAGGATTCGACCGCTAATGAGTTGAAGCGCTCCCGCGGGAAATGCCACCGCCCAGATGCCGGCCCGTAACGTCCACCCGGTGAACATGAGCCGTTACTTGGGCGCAAGACTCCCGTAGCCGTACTTGAGGTCCACCACGCGTGCGAACCCGAGAGAGTCTAGGAGTTCGGCCGCCTGGGCGCTGCGGCCCCCGCTCTGGCAGTAGACGAACACCGGGCGCGAGCGGTTGAGCTGTGCCACGTTTTGCCGAAAGGCGTCCGAGCGAAAGTCCATACCCCGCGCCCCGTCGATCATGCCGCCTTCCCGCTCGGGGGCGGTGCGGCAGTCGATGAGGTAGGCGTCGCTGCTCTGCGCGTACTCGTCGAGGAAGGCCTCCCCCGCGAGCAGCTCCACTCTGGAGCTAAGGAGCGTGTCGGACTGTGCGGCGCAGGCGCAGGAACAGATCATCAGTGCCACCAGTGGGGAGAGCGCTCTCGTCATATGGATAAAGGTAAGCGCGGGGGCCCAAAACGAGACAGCCCCCCGATCGTGGATCGAGGGGCTGTACGTACTGAGTCGATCTGCGAGGGCACAGTTCGCCGGGTCAACAAACCCTAGGCGCCTTTGGCCTCACCGTCGTTGTCGCCATCGGCGTCGCTGTTCTCGCTGCCGAACTGCTGGCGCAGTTGCGAGAGCACGTCGAGGTCACCGAGCGTAGCGCGCTCGACGGACTGCTGCGTGCGGCGCACGGAGCGACGGACGTCTTCGGTCTCCTCGCGTTCGACCTTGCGCTCTTCGTCGCGGGCCTCGCGCTTCATCGAGTCTACGACGCGAGAGTGCGATACCATGATGCGCTTGTCGTCGCGGTTGAATTCGACGACCTTGACCGTGAGCACCTCGTCAACCTCGGCGATCGAGCCGTCCTCCTTGCGCATGTGCTTGAGGGGCGCGAACGCCTCCAGGCCGTAGGGCATTTGCAGGATCGCGACGCGGTCGTCCTTGCGGATGACGGTGGCTTCGTGGAAGGAGCCTTCGGGGAAGACCTGGGCGAACGTGTCCCACGGGTTCTCCTCGAGTTGCTTGACGCCGAGCGAGATTTTGCGGTTGTCGCCGTCGATGTTGAGCACTTGGACGTCGAGCTCGGTGCCCACTTTCGTGAACTCACTCGGGTGGTTGAAGCGCTTGGTCCAGCTCAGGTCCGAGATGTGCACCATGCCGCCGATGCCTTCTTCCAATTCGACGAAGACGCCGTAGGGAGTGAGGTTCTTGACGGTCACGTGGTGACGCGAACCTTCTGGGTAGTCGGTGTAGACCTTCTCCCACGGGTCCTCCTGAAGTTGCTTGATCGACAGCGACATCTTGCGCTCGTCCATGTCGATACCGACCACCTTGGCGCGCACGGTCTGGTCGACGGTAAAGTAGTCCCGCGCGTTGACGGGCTGATTGGACCAGGTCACCTCCGAGATGTGGATGAGGCCTTCGACCCCGGGCTTGATCTCGAGGAAGGCGCCGTAATCCTCGATGTTGACGATACGCCCCTGGACGTCCGACCCTTCCTGGATGTCGTCGGTGATCGTGTCCCACGGGTGAGGGTGGAGCTGCTTCAGGCCGAGCGAGATGCGCTTCTTGTTCTCGTCGAAGTCGAGCACGGCCACGTTGAGCTTCTCGCCCACCTCGAGCACCTCGCTCGGGTGCTTGATGCGGCCCCAGCTGATGTCCGTGATGTAGAGCAATCCGTCGACGCCACCCAGGTCGAGGAAGGCCCCGAAGTCGGTGATGTTCTTGACGATGCCCTCGAGGACCTGGCCCTTCTCGAGGCTGGCGATGATGGCTTCGCGCTGCTCGGCGAGGTCGCTCTCGATGAGGGCCTTGTGCGAGACGACGGCATTCTTGATGGACTCGTTGATCTTGACGACCTTGAACTCCATCGTCCGCCCGACGTAGGCGTCGAAGTCGGTGACGGTCTTGATGTCGATCTGCGAGCCGGGGAGGAAGGTCTCCAGGCCGCCAGCGTCGACGATGAGTCCGCCCTTGGTTTTGCTTGCCACGGTACCCGTGATGATCGTACCATTTTCGTACGAGTCGACGATCCGATCCCAGGCGCGCAACAGTTTCGCCTTACGGCGGCTGAGCACGAGCTGCCCGCGGTCGTCCTCGAGCTCCTCGACGTACACCTCGACGGTGTCACCGATGGTGAGGTTGGGCTGGTCGCGAAACTCCGAGCGGCCGACGAGTCCGTCGGATTTGTAGTTGATGTCGAGCACGAAATCGCCTGCCTGCTCGGCCTTGATGACGCCTTTGATGATCTCGAACTCCTGTACGGCGGTGAGTGACCCGTCTACCTCCTTGACCATCGAGGCGCGCTCGATGTCGGTGTAGCGGTTGGAGGCCTTGTTGCCGAGCTCCCAGTTGAAGTCGTCGTGCGCGTGCTCGGCGGTGTCCTCCTCCTCGAAGAGGTTGATGTCGTCGGCCTCGAAGTCCTCGTCCTCGTCGGGGGCGTTGTCCTCGTCGACGATGACGGTGCGGCGGCGTACGGACTTATCCTCCTGCTCTTCTACGAGCATGACGCCGGACTTCTTGTCTTCTTCGCCCTGCGGGCTGATGGTATCTCCTGCCATAACAGAAAATGGGTTTGTAGGGATTTGGGCGTCCGCACAGGGGTAGTGCGGCTTTCGCCAAAACCCGGGGTGATTGATTTCGGGGCGCGAAGGTAGGGTTGGGAAGCGGTTGTTTGATTGGTAGATTTTTAGATTGCTTAGTGGCCGTACTGAGGTGCTCTAGGCAGATAGCCAGCGCCAGCCGCACGGCGCGTTTTTTGACTAGCCCCCGTTCAGGTCTGAGGTAGAGCGCTCCACCGGCAGGCTTCACCAAAAAACCTTCTCGCAGCGGAGAGCCGGGCCATCGGGGGCGAGCCGGTCGCTATCGCCGGAATATACTTTCTGCATGGTAGATTGCACCGATACCAAAGAACCTTCTGTGCAGACCGACACGACTACTCCACAACCCTGGCTGGCCAACTACCCAAAGGGCGTCCCTGCCCAAGTCGATGTCGCAACCCACGATACGCTCATCGACCTGATCGAGGACGCTATGAAGCGCTTCGCCGCCCAGAAGGCTTTTACGCTCATGGGCAAGTCGCTCACCTACCGCGAGATCGACGAAATGTCGACGGCCTTCGGGGCCTACCTCCAGGGCCGCGGCCTGGAGTCAGGTGACCGTATGGCGATCATGTCGCCCAACCTCCTCCAGTACCCGATCGCGCTCTTCGGGGCCTTCAAGGCAGGCGTCATTGTCGTTAATACCAATCCGCTCTACACCCCGCGGGAGATGCAGCACCAATTCAACGACTCCGGCGTGAAAGCCATCATGATCTCGGAAACCTGCGCCTACAACCTCGAGAAGATCCTACCCAACACCACTGTCAAAGCAGTCATCACGACCAGCGTCGGCGAGCTGCTCGGCTTCAAGGGGAAGCTCGTCAATTTCGCGGTCCGCAACGTCAAGAAGCTCGTCCCGAAATACAACCTCCCGAACGCCGTCGTCTTCAAGGACGCCGTCGAGGCCGGCCGGAAGTTTCAGCTCAAGCGGCACGGTGGCAAGGCCGAAGACACGATCGTCCTCCAGTACACCGGCGGCACCACGGGCGTGAGCAAGGGCGCGATGCTCACCAACGGCAACCTGCAGGCCAACGCGCTCCAGGTCAAGGCCTGGATGGGGCCGACGCTCGGTGACCTACCCGAGCTCACCGTGTTGTGCCCGCTGCCTCTCTACCACATCTTCGCCTTCACGTGCAACTGCGTCACGATGATGCTCTTCGGCGCGGAGCAGGTGCTGATCGTCAACCCGCGCGACCTCTCGACCGTCGTCGACGCGTTCAACGGCCAGCCGATCCACGCCATGACGGGTATCAACACCCTGATCAACGCGATGGCCAACTCGGCGGACTTCGCCAAGGCCGACACCTCGCACCTCAAACTCGTCTTCGCCGGCGGCATGGCGCTCCAGAATTCGGTGGCGGACCACTTTAAGCAGGTCACGGGCTGCACCGTGATCGAGGGCTACGGCATGACGGAGTCGAGTCCAGTCGCTACCACCAACCCGCTCAATGGCACCCACCAGCCAGGTACGATCGGGCTCCCGATCTCGAATACCCTCATGCGCGTCGTGGACGAGGGCGGCCAGTCCGTCGCGGCCGATACCGTCGGCGAACTACAGATCAAAGGCCCACAGGTGATGGCGGGCTACTACAACCGCCCCGACGAGACCGCCAAGGCCGTGTCCGCCGAGGGCTGGCTATCCACCGGCGACATGGCCAGCATGAATGCGCAGGGCTTCTTCAAGATCGTGGATCGCAAGAAGGACATGATTCTCGTGTCGGGCTTTAACGTCTACCCGAACGAGGTGGAGGATGTCATCGCCTCGAACCCGAAGGTGATGGAGTGTGCCGTGATCGGTGTCCCGGACGAGTACTCGGGCGAGGTCGTGAAGGCCTTTGTCGTACGCAAGGACAAATCCCTCACCGAGAAAGAGCTCCACGAGTTCTGCAAGGAGAGCCTCACCGGCTACAAGCGTCCGAAGTCCTACGAGTGGCGGGATGAATTGCCGAAGAGTAACGTCGGGAAAATCCTGCGTAAGGATCTGCGGGCGTGAGAGGCGACTCGCACGTGGCGCTAGGCTTCGCCGTGTGCTTGGCTTTGTGGGCTTGCGCCAACACGGAGAACCCAGCAGTTAGCTACGTCCGCCTGGACGCACGCGGTCTGGCCCCAATCACTTCCTCAGATCTTGTACTGAGCTTCTCGGTGGACGCAAGTGGATCTTTGGGCTACCGCCTGGGCACTATCGAGGGAGCCACGATCAACCACGACACCACGAAGACTGCGGCCGCCCCGGACAGCCAATATTACCTACGTAATTCCCGGATCGGCATCGAGCTCGCTGGAGCCAGGTTCCTCGACTTGGTGGAGATTACCGAAGTCGACCTTTCCGAGGGCCGCAGCAGCTACGCACTCCTCACCGGCAAGCAGACCGAGGTCGACAAGCCCTACAAATCCGCCGTGCTCACTCTTCGCAACCGCGAAAGTCAGGAAGCCAAGCTCGAGGTGCGACTTTATGCAGACGGCTTCGCCTACCGCTACCGCTTCGACGATCTCGATATCAATAGCCCGGTCGTCCTATCGGAGTATGCGGAATTCGTTTTGCCGAAAGGCGTCACCGTCTGGCGACAGCCCTACGACACGGTGACTACCTACTCCCCGGGCTACGAACAGTACTGGGGTTCGGCGCCGGCCGAGCAGCCAGCGGCCAATGATCGCGGCTACGTACTACCGCTGTACGCCTACAGCGAGGACCGGCACATCCTCATCCACGAATCTGGTGTCGAAGACCAATATTTCGCGTCCCACTTGCGCAACGACCGCGCTGCTTATCATTTCGTGCCACCACTAGAACGAGAGGCCAACGGCCTCTACGACACGCTCGCCACGCTAGGCAGCAAGCGCTACACCCCGTGGCGGATCGTGGCCGCCGGTAAGAGCGCGCAAACTATCCTGGCCACGACGCTCGTCACCGACGTGGCGCCGCCCCAAGCCGACCTCGACTTCTCGTGGGTGCGTCCCGGCCACGCCGCCTGGAGTTGGTGGAGCGATTGGGACAGTCCGCAGGATTACAAGAAGCAGGTCCGCTTCATCGACTTCGCCGCGGAGCAAGGCTGGCAATACGTGCTCGTGGACGCCAACTGGGAGCGGATGCGCGGCGGGGACGTGTCGCAGCTGGCGGCTTACGCCAAAACTAAAAACGTGGGTCTGCTGCTGTGGTACAACTCCGGAGGTCCACACAACGACGTGACCGAGGGACCGCGTGACCGTATGCACCTGCCGGGGCCGAGGCGAGAGGAGTTTGCGCGGATCGCGGCGATGGGCGTGGCGGGCGTCAAGATTGACTTTTTCCAGAGCGACAAGCAGGGCGTGGTGCGGCAGTACACCGAAATCCTGGCCGACGCTGCCGACGCACACTTACTGGTCAACTTCCACGGTTGCACAGCGCCCCGCGGCTGGCAGCGGACGTGGCCGAATCTGGTGTCGATGGAGGCCGTGGTCGGGGGAGAAAGTTACCAGTTCAAGGCCGGCTACCCGGAGCGGGCCCCGGGGCAGCATACGATTTTACCACTCACGCGCAACGCCGTCGGTCCGATGGACTACACCCCGGTCACGTTTACGGATCGGAAATTTCCACATGTGACGACAGCTGCGCACGAGCTGGCACTGGCGGTGCTGTTCGAGACGGGCGTCGTGCACTACGCCGATGATGCAAGCCGGTACCGTGACTTGCCTCAAGAGACACAACGCTTCCTCGCGACTGTGCCAACGACTTGGGACGAGGTGTGCTATCTCGGCGGGGTACCGGGGGAGTATATCGCGATCATGCGCCGCAGCGGCGGTCGGGCCTATATCGCGGTGCTCAACGGGACAAGTGCCGCGCGGACGGTCACGCTGCCGGCTAGTGCCCTATCCTCGGAGACTTTCTGGACGGTCTTCTCGGACGGGAATAACGGTCGACCTAGCCACGAAGAGTTCATGCTGCCAACCGCGATCGAGCTGGCGCCTTACGGGGGATTCGTCGCCATCGACATGCTCGGTAAGGAATGGCCGGACGGACGTAAAGTCCTTATCGATTTCGAGTGAGGACGTGGTCCACGAGCCAACGCCTGGTTTCAAGTTTGCTCCGCAAAATAACTCTGCGCCCGCGCATAATCCTCCGGGACGCCGATGTCGATGAAATACCCGGTGAGCGGCACGCCCTGCAAGTGCAATTTATCTGTCTGCTTCTCGAAAAAGTCTTGCTCCATCGAGAAGCGGCCGCTGTGACCGGCTTTCGCCAAAACGAGCGGGCTCATGAGGTAGACGCCCGCGTTAATGAAGCCAATCGAGCCCGCGGTCTTCTCGGCGAAGGCCGTGATTCGATCGTGGGAGTCCATCCCGACGAGGCCGTAACGACCGGCGTCGGCGACGTCGTGCAGGGCGATACTCACGTCTGCCTTGGCGGTGAGGTGCGTTTTGGCGAAAGCCCGCAGATCGCAGTCGAAGTACGTGTCGCCGTTGACCACGAAGACATCGTGGGTAGCGGCGGCCGGCGGGAGACGGTCGAACGCCTGCAACACAGCGCCGCCCGTACCGAGGGGCTCGGCCTCGTGACTGTAGACCAGCTGGAGACCTTTGTAATCGACACCGAGCGCAGTCTCGACCTGGCCACCGAGATGGCCGACGGCCAGTATCACCCGTTCGACCTTGTGCTCCGCAAGCCAGTCCAACACGTACGTGATGAAAGGCCGCTCCCCGATGGGCGCCATGGGCTTGGCGACATCGCGCACCACGGATTGCAGGCGGGTGCCGAAGCCTCCGGCGAGGACGATGGCGGTGGTCGGGAAGAAATCGGTGGGCATGACTTGGCTTGTTAAGCGGGTAACAGGTGCCCACGCCGGGCGATGACATGGGTCGGGTTCACGGTCGGCAAGGTAGCGGCTGGCGTCCGGGGGACTCCGGCAAGCGCATGATCTACGCAATGGTGCAAACTCATGACAATCGCGCCGCGTAAAACGCAGACCTGGCACTATTTAAGATATGTAGCCTGCGGCTAATACGTTCGAGATTATATGGCCTACAGGCTTCAGCGACCTGCTTCCTGGGATTGGTTGACGAGTGTTGGGTTCACCCTCGGCTACGGCACCGTCGTGGCGCTCTCGGTCGAGGTGTGGCTAGCGCTCATGCAGCGCTTCGACATCTACCGCCCGCTCGACATGGACGCCGCGATGGCCTGGGGGGTAATCGGCTTCGGCGTGGTCGAGTACTACCTACTGTCGAACCTGTTCGCCCAGGGCGGCAGGCTCGTCCCTAAAAGGAGCGCCCGCTGGGAGTACGCAGCCGCCGCGGCCTTCTGCGCCTTCTCGGTGGCGCTGTATTCGACGCTCCCGACGTTCCTCCCTCCCTGGATCGGGGTCGCCGTCGCGGTCGTACTCGGCGGAGCCGCGGAGTTGCTCCACCGCCTGCGGCCGATGCCCCTGCCGCGGGTGATCACGCAACTGGTGCTCGGGTCGCTAACCCTCGCGACGCTCGTGCTCTGGTCGTACGACGAGGCCAACCAGGGCCTCCACGAGCGCTACGCCCGGATGCTCGCCGAGCGCACGGACGCCTACGCCGAGCGCGAGTTCGGGGGATTCGTGCGCGATTACGACGTCACCGCGGCCCGGCGCGACCCCGCCGCCTACTGGGAGCAACGCTACCTGCGGTGCGCCTACCTGGCCTCCAACTACTTCTACGAATCGGTGCTCAACGACCGCGCCGACACGATCGACATCCAGCACAACCTCTCCTCCTTCGCGACGACCTTCGCGATCGAGGGGGAGCAGGTGCCGACCTACCGCGTGCGGACGCCCTTCGGGCACACGCTCATCTTCCGACTCAACAAGACCTTCCGCTACAGCATCTACTCCGGGGCCGTCCCCTACAAGCGCCTCCGGAAGCTACAGCGCTACCAGTACGCCGTCGTGGATCACGGCGAACTCGCGCTCGCCAACGCCGGCACCTTCGACCTCGCGATGCTCAAGGTCCCGCTGCCACCCGTCGGGGAATCGGCCAAGATCGCGGCCGACCGCTTCGACGGCCGCATCTACCGCCACGACGCCAATACGTACGTGCTCATCGGCGAGCCCCTGTCGGCGTTCCTCGTGTGGACGAGCAACCTGTCGCTGATCCTCGCCCTCTTCATCGGGATCTCTTTGCTAGCCGGGGGGCTGCCCTTGGTCTGGCGGTGGCGACGCATGGACCACACGTGGCGCGCGCTCTCGCTCGAGTACAAGATGCAGGGCATCCTCCTCGGCACGACCCTCTCGCTGTTCGCGGTGGTGAGCGTGGCGACCTTTGTGTTCCTCCACCAGAACAACGATCGGGTGGCCTTCGAGCGGCAGCTCAATCTCGCCCGCTCGGTCCGCAGCGACCTGCTCGACCTACTCGAGAGCTCAGGCGAGCGCCTCGGTGACCTAAGCCCGGCCCAGCTGCGGCGGCTTTTCGAGCGGAATCTCGTCGATATAGACGTTTACGACCACACCGGGGACTTGCTTTCGAGCTCGATCGCGACCCGTGGCCACAGCCCCGCGCCGCGCAACGTCGAACCCGCCCTCCTCGCGCTCTACGGCTCCGATCCGTGGGCCGTGCACCTTTCCCCCATGGCGCTCGGCGACCGCGGCTACCTGCGGACCTACTTCGGGCTCACCTCCGGCGGACGCCTATCGGGCATCGTCGCGCTGAACACCCCAACCGCCCACTCCGGGACGGCCCAGGATATCCCCATCATTATGGGCAAGCTCCTGAGCGTGTACCTCGTCTTGTTGCTCGCCAGTTGGGCCGCGGGCCTGCTGCTCATCCGCATGCTTTTCGAGCCGGTGCTGGCGCTCGCCGACAGGCTCCAGGATTACGACGTTGGGTCCGCCGGGCCGCCGCTCGCCTGGGAGGGCGACGACGCCATCGGCAGACTCACGCAGGCCTACAACGAGATGGTCGTCAAGGTGGGACAGAGTACGCGCGCCCTGGTCGAGAAGGAGCGCGAGGGCGCCTGGCAGACGATGGCCCAGCAGATCGCACACGAGATCAACAACACGCTCACGCCGCTGCGGCTCAATACGCAGTACATCGTCATGGCCCTCGGGCGGCACCCGACCCCGGAGCTCGACGGCGCCAGGCGGATGAGCGCCGGGCTCATCGAACGCATTGACCACTTGAGCAAGGTCGCCGCGCAGTTTAAGTCCTTCGCGCAGCTGGACACGCCACACCTCGCCGAGACGGCCATCGCGCCGCTGCTCCGCGAGTACGTACAGTCGAAGCAGGGGCAGATCACGTCGCGGCTCGTGTTCGTGGACTTTCCCGGGACCGATGGCCTTTACGCAAACGTTGACGCGCACCACCTCGTGCGGGTGATCCACAACCTCGTGACCAATGCCGATCACGCGATCGGCGAAGGGAGAGTAGGGCAGGTCACGCTTTCGCTAAAACAAGCCAACGCCGGACTCCAGATCGAGGTCAAGGACAATGGCCCGGGCATACCCGAGGAGCTCCAGGCTCAGCTCTTCGACCCGAGATTCACGATTACCTCCTCTCAGACGGGTCTGGGACTAGCCGTTTCTAAGCGCGTCGTGGAGTACTTCGGCGGGACGTTGAGTTTCGAGACGAGTCCATTCGTCGGCACCGCTTTCCGGATTGAGCTTCCGGTCTTGACCGGACGCAAGCAGCCGCGGGTGTTGCTCGAGGCAATGTCCCACAACTAGGCTCCGCTACCCTACCCGACTCACCATCCCCTCGCCGAGCAACAGGAACAATCGTTGTTCGTCGCCCAACGAGCACAGGCGCTCGGCCACGCGGTGCCGCGTCAACCCCGGACAGTAGAACCTCATGAAGCCGCCGCCGCCCGCGCCACTGATCTTACGACCGATGGCCCCAACCCCGGGCGCCGATCCGTAGCGATCGTCGATTACGGGGGTGGTGATGCCCTCGGCCATGCACTTCTCGTTTTGCCAGCCGCAGTCCAGCAGCGCGCCGACCTCGTGGAGGAGTAGCATCAGCAGGGCCTCCTTCTTGTGGACGGCCTGTGCTTTGAGGGTGTGAGCCGCGGTGACGCTGGCCTTGGTGGGAGCTGTTTTGGCGAAAGCCGCCGTCTGCCATTCGATGATCTTGGCGGACAGACGACTCCTGCCGGTGTAGTATACGAGTAGGTTGTGTTCGAGCTCCTTCTGGTAGCTTCGCTTGACGCGTAAGAGGTTGGCGATCACCTTTTCTTCGGCGTAAATCTCCATGTAGTTCGAGCCTCCGAAGGTGGCCGCGTACTGGTCCTGGCGCTCGCCCGTCATCCCGAGGTCGCTAGCCTCGATCTCGTAGGCGAGCCGCGCCACCTCGTACTCGCCGAGTGGGAGGTTGAGCCACTCCGCGAAGGCCCCGAGCACCGTGATCGTGACCGTCGACGAAGTCCACATCCCGGATCCCTTCGGCGCATTGACTTCAGTAACGAGCGCGAAGCCCTGCGGCTGGAGCAGATCATCGCGCACGAGACGATTGTATACGCCCTTGAGCAGGTCGAACTCGACGTCAATCGGGAGCTAATCTATACCCTAGACCTCGATACACTCGCCGAGGTCGCGGCTGTCGAGTCGGTTAAGGCCGTCGGTCCGGGGCTCGATGCTGGCGGAGGCCAAGATGCTCACGGTCGCGTCGAGGATCGCCCCGTCGTGGGGATCGGCATAGGGACTAACGTCGGTGCCGCCGCCGGCGAGCCCGATGCGGAGGGGGATTTGGCGCGGTAGATCAGAAGCTCAATGTCTTTGTCCATCATTGCGAGACGCGTAGCTCACAGCGACCGACTGGCCTAGGGGGCCCGGTGGCGAGTAGACCATCTAATTTTCAATGTGCAGCTGCGAGGTCATCACGAAGCGTGGGCTGGAAGGGTCGAGGCATGGCTAAGTTTTATGGGCTTCTGGCCCAACCCGAACGAGAGGATGGACGATGCACGCCCTGGCGCTAAGATGCGGCCAAGTCTTCGAGCACCTGCACGAGCGCCGGCCAGGCATACTGCTTCGCCAACTCTCGCACGCGTGCCCGCATGCGAGACTCTATTCCACTTTCGTAAAAACGCTTGACGGCCTCCGTAATCGCCCTTGGCTCGACATCGACCACATACCCCGCCTCTCCATCCGGCACAATCTCCGGCAGGCCCCCTACCCTCGTCACGATCATCGGCACCCCAAAATGGTAAGCCATCTGAGATATCCCACTCTGCGTGGCGGTCTTGTAAGGCTGCACGACCAGATCGGCAACGCTGAAATAAAACCGCACCTCCTCGTTGGCGATAAAGTCGGTGCGTAAGATGAGGCTATCGATGATGCCCAGCTTCTCAATCTGCGCGGTATAAGCCTCGCGGTTACCGTAAAACTCTCCAGCGATGATGAGCTTCGTCGTTTTCATCAACTCCGGAGCGCCGGCGCGAAGCAGGGCAACGGCGTCGAGGAGAAGATCGAGACCTTTGTAGTCGCGGATGAAGCCGAAGAAGAGTAGATAGCGCTGGTCCTCCGGGAGCCCGAGGTGCGCCAGGGCCGCTTCCCGGTCCACCGGGTCTCCGAAGTTGTCGTACACCGGGTGCGGGTGGTAGACGACCCTTTGGTCCGCTTTCGCAAAACTCGCCATGTCGGTTTCGACGTTGCGGCTCATGACAATGAAATCATCGACCGCGCCGGCGAAGTAGCGCGCGAAGGCTCGGTCCCCGAGGCGCTTTTCGTGGGGGATGATGTTGTCGACGATCGAGACGACGTGTGCGCCGCCGCCGCGAGCTATCCGTAATGCTGTGCCTAGTGCCGGCCCCATTAAGGGCAGCCAAAACTTGCTGATGATCAGATCGGGCTTCAGGGAGCGGAGATAGCGTCCCGTAGCGAGGTAGCTCAACGGATTGACGCTGTTGAGGTGGCGCGTGACGCGGTAGCCCACCGGCGCCGGCCGGTCGTCGGTCTGGGACTCCCCCGGAAAAAGGAAGCCGGGGTATTGCAACGTGAACGTGACGATTTCCACCTGGTGACCGCCTTCGACTAGTGCCTCGGCCAGCCGCTCGTTGAAGGCGGCCAGGCCGCCGCGGTAAGGGTGGGCCGTGCCGAGGATTGCGATGCGCATACGACTGCGAAGAAACACGAAACCGGGCCTCCTTCCCGCAGGCAAGGCTCCAGCGCCCGCGTTGCGATTACGCCGTAGAATGAGAGACTAGCGCCCGCGCGCCAACAGATCCCGGATCTCCTTCAGGAGAATCTCCTCTTTCGTGGAGGCCGGCGGCACTTCGTCCGGGGTCACCTCCTTCTTGCGGAGGAAGTTGTTGTAGGCCTTGATGACCATGAACAGGACTAGCGCAATGATGAGGAAGTCGATCACCATCTGCACGAAGTAGCCCCACTTCAGCAGAACGGGCTCCACGTAGGTCTCCGTGCCCTCGACGCCGGCGCCGTCCTTTAGGACCACGGCCAGGTCGCTGAAGTCTACGCCCCCGAGCACCAGACCGATCGGCGGCATCATCACCCCGTCGGTAAAGGCCTTCACCACTGCCCCGAAGGCCGCCGCCAGGATCACACCCACCGCCAGCTCGAGGACGTTGCCCTTCGCGATAAACTCTTTGAATTCCTTGAACATCGCCGCCTGTTTTAGCGAAAGCACAACGCTTCCGGAGACGAGAGTACGACCGTCAAACGACGCGGCAAATAGGGCCGCTAAAAAAAGCGCGTCCGCTAGACAGAGGTCGGGCATTGGCCAGGCAGCTTAGGCCGTGGCCCCCGCCGCCACCTCGGCCCGGATCTTGTTGAGCGCCGAACCCGCCGTCACCCAGTCGATCTGCGCCTGGTTGTACGTGTGGTTCAGCTTGATCGTATCGTGCGTGCCGTCGAGGTGGTCGAGGCGCATGTGGAGCTGATTGCCGGGGGCGAACTTGTCGAAATTCTCGATCGTGATCTTGTCGTCCTGGCGGACCTTTTCGTAATCGGTCAAGTCCGAAAACGTGAGCGCGAGCATGCCCTGCTTCTTGAGGTTGGTCTCGTGGATGCGCGCGAAACTCTTCACGACCACGGCATTTACGCCGAGGAAGCGCGGCTCCATGGCGGCGTGCTCGCGGCTCGAACCCTCGCCGTAGTTCTCCTCCCCGAAGACGACCGTCCCGATGCCAGCCTTGCGGTAAGCCAGACCGCTGTCAGGCACGGGCATGAAGACGGGTGCGGCCCCGGTCACGCTACCAACGTTGAGCATATCGTGGGCGTAGTTGGCCACCTTGTTGACGTCACCGGAGTAGTAGTTGATGGCGCCGATGAGGCAGTTCTGCGAGATGTTCTCGAGGTGCCCGCGGTACGTGAGCCACGGCCCGGCCATCGAGATGTGGTCCGTGGTGCATTTGCCCTTGGCCTTGATGAGCACGCGCATATCGGTGACACCTTCCTGCGTAATTGGGCGGAAGGGCTCGAGGAGCTGGATTCGGTCGGACTCGGGATTGACAACGACTTGGATGCCCGAACCATCAGCAGCGGGCGCCTGGAAGCCGGCGTCCTCGACGTCGAAGCCGCGGGGCGGTAACTCCACACCAGTCGGCGGGTCGAGCATCACCTCTTCGCCGTTCTCATTGGTGAGCGTGTCGACGAGTGGATTGAAATTGAGCGTACCCGCGATCGAGAGCGCCGTGACGATCTCCGGGCTCGCCACGAAACCGTGCGTGTTCGGGTTGCCGTCATTGCGCTTCGAGAAGTTGCGGTTGAAGCTCGTAAGAATCGAGTTCTTCCGCTTCGGATCGTCGGTGTGCCGTGCCCACTGCCCGATGCAGGGTCCGCAGGCGTTCGCCAAAACGACGCCGCCCATGGCCTCGAAGTCCGCCAGCTGGCCGTCGCGCTCGACGGTGAAGCGGATGAGCTCTGAGCCCGGCGTGACCGTGAATTCGGACTTGACCTTGAGGTTCTTAGCGACGGCCTGCTTGGCGAGACTGGCGGCGCGGTCGAGGTCCTCGTAGCTGGAATTGGTGCAGGAGCCGATAAGGCCTACCTCCAACTTCGACGGGTAGTTATTGTCGGCCACGGCCTTGGCGAACTCGGAGATCGGCCAGGCGAGGTCGGGCGTGTACGGTCCGTTGACGTGGGGCTCGAGGGTGTTGAGGTCGATCTCGATGACCTGGTCGAAGTACTTCTCGGGGTTGGCGTACACCTCGTCATCACCGGTGAGGTGCTCGGCTACGGCATCTGCCAACTCGGCGATGTCGGCGCGGTCGGTGGCCTTGAGGTAGCGACTCATCGCCTCATCGTAGCCGAAGGTCGAGGTCGTGGCCCCGATCTCTGCGCCCATGTTGCAGATCGTGCCCTTACCTGTGCAAGAGAGGCTGCGTGCGCCCTCGCCGAAGTACTCGACGATGGCCCCGGTGCCGCCCTTGACGGTGAGGATGCCGGCCACCTTGAGGATGACATCCTTCGAGGAGGTCCAACCGCCGAGCTTACCGGTGAGCTTCACGCCGATCACTTTCGGCATCTTGAGCTCCCAGGCCATCCCGGCCATCACGTCGACGGCGTCCGCGCCACCGACGCCGATAGCGATCATCCCGAGGCCGCCTGCATTCGGCGTGTGGGAGTCCGTCCCGATCATCATCCCGCCGGGGAAAGCATAGTTCTCGAGCACGATCTGGTGGATGATGCCGGCGCCGGGCTTCCAGAAACCGATGCCGTACTTATCCGAGATGCTGGAGAGGAACTTATACACCTCGGCGTTCTCGTCGTTGGCCTGCGCGAGGTCGACCTCGGCGCCGTCCTTGGCGAGGATGAGGTGGTCGCAGTGCACCGTACTCGGCACGGCGACCTTGTCGCGACCGGCGGTCATGAATTGCAGCAGGGCCATCTGCGCGGTAGCGTCCTGCATGGCGACGCGGTCCGGGGCGAAGAACACGTAGTCCTCGCCGCGGCCGTAGTTCTGCAGCGGCGAATCCTCGTGGAGGTGGGCAAACAGTATCTTCTCGGTGAGGGTCAAAGGGCGGCCGAGCTTCTTGCGGGCCTCGGCGAGGCGAGTGGGGAGTTGAGCGTAAACCTCCCGGATTAGATCGATATCGAACGCCATTGCGTGGGTACGTTTTGCGAAAGCGGCCTAAAACTGCCCGCTTTCTGTTATGCTTCCCGCAAAAGTACGACGATTGTTAACGCTGTGGGATGGGTGGTAATTGGCCACTTCGACTACATTTTTAGTCGACTTTCGTCAAAACCGTTGTTCAACTATAATTTTAGTTATATCTTTGCCGCCATGACACGACTCACCAAGGGCGAGGAGGAGGTAATGCAGGCCATCTGGGAAATCGGCAGAGGCTCGGCGGGCGACGTACGGGAGGTTTTGGCGAAAGCCGGCAACGAGGCCAAGCCGACCACCGTGAGCACGGTTCTGCGGATATTGGTTGACAAAGGCTTCCTCAAGTTCGAGGCTTTCGGCCGGACGTACGTCTACGAGCCGGCTGTCGCCAAAACCGACTACTCCGCCTCGCGACTCACGAGCTTCATCGAGCGCTTCTTCGGCGGCAGTCCGGCGCAACTCGTGAGCTTTTTGGCGCAGCGGGAGGACTTGAGCCTGACGCAGATCGAAGCGCTATTAGACCAGGCGCAGACAGAGGTCCCGGGCGAAACCTCCGGCGATCCCGAGCACAAAACCGAAGAACAATGATTAGCTACCTCACGGGCCTCACCATCGTCTGGGCCGTCGGCCTCCTGGTTTACGCGCTGCTGCTGCGACCGGTAGCGAGCCACGGCTACAACCGGGCTTATCTGCTGCTGGTGTTGACGGCGGGACTGATCGCGCCGGGGTTGCCGGGCTGGTCTTCTGGAGCAGTCGGCTTTGGCGGCGTAACGGAGGGGACCACGGTCTGGCTCGCCACCTTGACCGTTCACGCAGCTGGGAATGGTACGCAAGCGGCCGCTACCTTCTCCTGGGGTACGCTCGGGGATTGGGTTTGGTACGGCTACCTGTTTGGTTTGGCAATGAGCGTTCTCCTTACCGGTCGCCTCGTGTATGGACTCGTCGAGTGTTTTGGCGAAAGCCGCCCCTTAGGACGGGTTGACGAGATGCTCGTGAGAGAGCTACCTACGGCCGACGGCCCCTTTTCTGTGGGCCGGCACCTATTCGTGAAGGAGTGGAGCGCGTATACGCCGGCGGATGCGCGGGCACTCGTGAGTCACGAAACGGCGCACCACCGCCTGGGGCACACCTACGATCGTGCGCTCGTGACCTTGATCCGGACGGTGCTGTGGTTCCACCCGCTGGTCTACCTCATTGACCGCGAACTCCGTCTCGTGCACGAGTACCATGCCGACGCCGAGGCCCTCAACTCTATAGAATTGAACAGCTACCGCCGGCTGCTGCTGGCCCACCAACTCCACACCCGGCAGCCGCTCTTGGCCGCCGCCTTCGCTCAATCACCTTTACAAAATCGTTTTGCGATGATGACCAAGACCTTTCAGACCAAGCAGAGCTGGCGCGTGGCGCTGGCGACCGCCGTCGTCCTCTTCGCCGCAGCGGCGTGTACGAAGGACGGCGTCGACGAGGCCGACCTCGCCACCCTAACGGCCGCCCAAGCGGAAGGCCTGAGCGCCGACGACAACCTATCGGCCTACATGGCGGGCGTTGAGCGTGGCCTGTACCGGCTCTCCATCGATACGATCGACATGTTCGATCCCGAGACCTACGAATCGACCCTTACGGTGGTATACAATTTCGAGAACCCCGACGGGCATGTGAAAGTCTTCAGTCGTACGGGTGCCCCCGCAGTCGGCACCGAACCAGCGCCGAGCATAGAGGTGGTTCGCAACCGTGCGGTCCTCAAGACCGCCGAAGTCATGCCGCACTTCCCGGACGCCTCCTGCGTGAATAGCGACAACTCCTGCTACGAGACCGCCCTCCTGCGGCACATCTACTCCAACATCAGTTACCCCAAGCTCGACAGGGACGCCGGCACGGAAGGCAAGGTGATCGTCCAGTTCGTCGTCGGCACCGACGGCGAGCTGCTCGAGCCTAAGGTGCTCCGCTCGCCGAGCGAGAGTATGTCGGCGGAGGTGCTGCGGGTCATCGACGGAATGCCCGCCTGGGTGCCCGGCAAACAGGATGGACGCGACGTACAGGTGAGCTTCGTTCTGCCCGTACAGTTTCAGCTCGAGTAGTTATCGCGGGCCTGGGCTTGGGTATAGGTACCACCCGACGCCGTGATACCTCATTTGGTGGAATTGGTGGTGGGCCGCGGGCAATGCCGAAGGAGAAGTCGGAGTTTTGCCCTCCGTGGCCGCGCACGACCCGCGCTCACGCTCCAATCTCGCCGAATGCGCCCATCCCAGAAGTTTGCCCGCTTGTCGCCCCTCCTCCTGCTCACAGCCCTGCTTCCGATGCGGACGCAGGCGCAGTTAGACGCCGGTATTTTGCTCGGCGTCTCGACCTACGAGGGCGAACTCACACCCCGCAGCCTTGGCACACAGCTCCAACAGCTGGGCCCTAGCGCCGGCGCCTTCGGCCGGTACCAGTTCTCGCCTTACACCGCCCTGCGGGTGCAATACCAATTTATGCAAATCGAGGGGGCCGACGCCGATCGCCAATCGTCGCGGGAGCGTAACCTGAGCTTCTTCAGCGACCTCCACGAGGTAGGGGTGGCCCTGGAGTTTTACCCGCTCTCCACGGATCGTCGGATCTCGCCGTACGTCTCGATCGGTGGCGCGGCCGTGGCCTACAACCCGAAGACCATAAGCTCGGTGGGAGAGGTAGCCCTGCGGGAGATCGGTACGGAGGGCCAAGGGATCGAGGGCTTCGGCGCGAAATACGGACGCTGGGCCGGAGCACTCCCGCTCGGATTGGGCCTCAGGGCCGACCTGAGCCCTCGCCTCATCCTCGGGGTCGAGGCCGTGGGTCGGGTCACCAACACCGACTACCTCGACGACCTGAGTCGCCTGCGCTACGTGAGTGAGGAACTCCTTTTCGAGAACGGTCCCCTCGCCGTCGAACTTGCCTGGCGGACCGACGAGATCTCGAACTCGCCCGTCGACCAGTCCCCGAGCCCGGGCTCGCAGCGCGGCAACCCGGAGACCAACGACTTTTACCTCTCGGGGCAGGTTACCCTCAGCTACCGATTCGGGGAGTCCAAGACGATCAACAAGCGCTCCGCCCGCAACCGCACGGTGGACTGCCCGAAGTTCTAGGCCACCTAGAGCGGGAATGACGCGCAGAACACGGCGCCGCCCTCCGGACGGTTTTCCACCGTGAGTTGGCCGTGCAGGCTGCGTAGGAGCTTGACGCAGATCGCCAGGCCGAGCCCACGGCCCTCTTCGTCGCCTGCGGTACTCCCGCGACCGAAGATCTGGAAGATTCGGCCGCGATCATGATCGAGGATGCCGGGGCCGTTGTCCTGCACGTAGAGCTGTAATTTTTGCGAGGACGCTTTCGCCAAAACGTGGATCTCGGGACTCGGTTTGTCGTTGTACTTGATGGCGTTGCTAATGAGGTTTGCCAGGACGTGGCGCACCGGGGCCACGGGGACCTTCACTTCGGTGGCGAGTGCGTCGAGGTCGTACGTGATGGTCACCTTGGGCGGCACGACCAAAAGCGCCGGGACCGAGGCGATGACGGTTGCGAGGTCGACTTTCGCGACATCTTCGACGTTTAGGCTGCCCGTGTGCAAGTACGTGTCAATGTCGTCCAATACCTCGGCGGCGCGACGCCCCGCGAGCCGACACTGCAACAGCAGGGATCGCATCTCGTCCGGCATCTCGGCGTAGTCCTCGAGGAGCAGTTGGGCGAACGCGGACTGCTGGCGGATAGGGGCTCTGAGGTCGTGGCTTACGATGTAGCCGAACTGGTCGAGGTCGTCGTTGATGGCCCGCAGCTCGGCGGTGGTCGCCTCCAACTCCCCGACCCGCTTGCGCAACTCCAGCTGCGTGACGATCTGGCGGCTGAGCGACTTGAGTGCACCGATTTGCTCCGCGTCAAAGCCGCGCGGCGCCACGTCGAACACGCAGATCGTCCCGACGGGCACGCCCTCCGGCGACACCACGGCCGACCCGGCGTAAGCGCGGATCTGCGGCCCGCCGACGACGTGTGGCGCCTCGGCAAACCGCGCGTCCTGGCTCGCGTCTTCCACCACGAACGTATAGTCGGGGTCTTCCGAGACGTAGGTACAGAAGCTAAACTCCATCGGCGCCTCCGCGATCTCGGTCCCGACTGAGGACTTGAACCACTGCCGCTCGCCGTCGAAGAACGTGATGGCAGCGACCGGGGCCTTGCAGATGTAGGCCGCCAGGGCGGCGAGATCGTCGTACGCCTGCTCGCGCGCGGTGTCGAGGATACCGTACCGCGCGAGGGACGCGTGGCGCGCTACTTCGGTCGGGGTGCTCGGGAGCGGACTACTCATGCAGAAGTCTAAAGGTTGAGCCGCCAAAGATGATCCTGGTTTAGCTGGCGCGCACACCTTACTCCAAGCTCCGATGCCCTTAACAGATTGATCACCGATCTCGCGCCATCGTGCGCCGCCGCCCTGTTGAAGCCTCGACGACTTATACAGCTGTAGGGTGCTGAGCGTCAGCGCGGCCTACAGAATCTTGAGTCCAACCGTAAGCGCTACGGCGAACGATGTCCCCGGAGGCGGGTCGGTCTAACCGGTAGACGCTCCGAACAGACCCAGCGGCTAGCCACGGTGACCGCGTGAGACGACCGCCTCGGATCGGCGCGTGGTGAATACCGCCAGGGCAACTAATTATTCCGCCTTAACAACCTTCACGTCCGGATGGTAGATCCGCACGGGACCTTCGCCCTGATGGTTTCCCGGCAGGACGAGTCCACCTTCGGTGGAGTAATCACTCCAATCCATGACCGTATTCGGTTCGGCCTGGCCACCTTTGCGGTAGGCCCACTCCCGGAGGCGATAGTCGTCGTCGACGTAGAGGTCGTAGGCGTCCCCGGGGGTATAGCCGCCCTCGGGGCGGTATTGCACGGTAAGTTTGGTGCCGATGTCCTTGCTGAGCGGCATCGTGTCACGGTAAGTGACCGCGGATTCGTAGCCGTCCTTGCTCCACACGAGGTAGAAAGGCATGAGGAGCCAGTAGCTGTCGTTGATGAAGGTGCCGTCGGTTTTGGCGAAAGCCGAATCCAGGTCGGTGTTGCGCCGGTAGGCCATCGGACCGGCGTCGGTGAGCTGGACGACGCTGTCCTGCTGCGGGAACCACGACCAGCGGCGGGCCGTGCGGTTGGTGTCGCTGACGTCTACGGAGAAGGTAAAGTCGAGTTGTTGGACCTGTGGCCATTCGGCAAAACCGTGAGCCGCCGCGACGCTATCGGCGAAGGTGACTGGCTGGAAGACCACGACCTCCTCCACGGCGGTCGACTCGCCTTGCGGACTGCCGCAGGCGAGGAGCGAGAGCGCGAGGCTGGCGGTGAGGAGGGCGGGAAGGAGCCGCGTGTGGGTCGGGGTCGTCATCATGCTTTCGTGTCTACACCGGCAAAGGTGTCGAGAAACGAACGAATAGTACCTTTTGGAGAAAGCATAATCCACCCCCGCAGCGATGTCCCGAGAAAGGCGACCTTCGCCGGCCGGCCCGACCCTGTGCCCTGCTGAAATTTACCAGCGACTCGCCCTCCCTTGAATCCCGCACCGCCTATGCCGCGATCGATACTCACGCTCCTCCTCGTGTTCGGCGCAGGACTCTGGGCTAGTGCACAACGCACCCTGACGGGAACCGTGAACGCCGACGACGGCGCGCCTCTGGTCGGGGTCAACATTTTCATCCTCGGGCAGCGCATCGGCACCGTTACCGACATTGAGGGTAAGTACGAGACCCTCGCACCCGAGGGTGCTACGTTCGCGACCTTTGCCTTGAGCGGCTACAACACCCTGGAAGTACCGATCGGGACGGTAGCGCGCCTCGACGTGACCCTCACGCGCGGGGTGGCCTTCGACGACCTCGTGACCACCGGCACTTCCGCTGTCGTGCGCACGGCGCTCAGTAGTAGTTCGCCGATAGAGGTGATCTACGTCCGGGAGCTCTACGCCCACACCGGCCACAGCGACCTGAATGGGTTGCTCACCTTCGCGAGTCCGAGTTTTACGGCCAATCCGCAGGTACTCTCCGGCGCGAGCGACTTCGTGGACCCAGCTTCGTTGCGGGGTTTGGGCCCTGACCAGATGCTCGTGCTCGTCAACGGAAAGCGACGGCACAAGAGCGCACTACTCAACCTCTCGCAGGCGTTCGGGCGCGGGACCGCCGGCACGGACCTCAACGCCATCCCGATTGCCGCCGTGGAGCGCGTCGAGATACTCAGGGACGGCGCCACGGCGCAGTACGGATCGGATGCCGTGGCCGGCGTCATCAATGTAATCCTAAAGGAAAACATTGGTCTTAGCGCAGGCGCCATCGGCGGGGTGCGCCTGTCGGAGGGAGTGACGACGCAGACCGCCGCACCGTCCGCCCTCGACCGGTACGACGGTGCGTTCTCTCAAGTCAGCGCCAACTACGGCCTCCGACTCGGCCGACGCGGGGGGGTCCTCAATCTCACGGCCCTCGGAGACATCCGCGAACCGACGAGCCGCGTGCAGGCCTACACCGGGCGCATCTTCAGCGGCTACAACGACCCTTCGGGGAGCAATCTCCCCACGGACGACATCACCGAGGCAGAGCTCGTGCGGCGGGGCCTAACCCGGGCCGACTTCAACTCCCGCGTCGGACAGGCGGCCGTCCGCAACGCGAGCGCGTTCGGCAACCTCTCACTCCCGCTCGGGAGTTCGACGGAGCTGTATGGCTTCGGGGGCGCCAACTACCGCCTCGGGGAAACTAAGGGGCGCTTCGCCCTACCGAACGCGGCGGGGACCGTCACCGATCTCTACCCGAATGGCGTCCTGCCCGAGATCAACGCCGTGATTGTGGATGAAGCGGCCACGGTGGGTCTGCGGCGAAGCTTAGGCGCGTGGGAGCTCGACCTCTCTCATGCCTTCGGACGTAACGCCATCGACCTCGAGGTGAACAACAGCAATAATGCAAGTCTGCAGGGGGCTTCGCCGATTGATTTCGCCCCCGGTGGGTTCGCTTTCGCGCAGAACACGACTACGCTCGGCTTACGGCGTTATTTCCCGGCCACTTTTGCGGGTCTCACCCTCGCCCTTGGGGCTGAACACCGACAGGAGTATTACCGGGTTACGGCCGGCGAGGAGGCGAGCTACCGCGACTACGGCGCCGCCCGCATCGTGTCCGGCCCGAACGGAGAAGACGTAGTGGTGCTCGACGAGGAGGGCGCGGTGGCCGTGGCCTTCGACCCCATCGGCCGGAGGAGGCCCGCCGGGGTTCAGGGCTTCGCAGGGATCCGCCCGGAAGACGCGGGCAGCTCGTCGCGCCAGAGTTTTGGCGGCTACGCCGACGCGGAACTCGACCTGACGCGCCGGCTGATGTTGAGGGCCGCCGGCCGCTACGAGCGTTACTCCGACGCAGGCAATGCCCTCGCGGGGCAGCTCTCCGCCCGCCTACTGGTCAATCGCGAATTGAGTATTAGGGCAAGTGCAAATACCGGCTACCGCGCGCCGAGCCTGCCACAGACTGGTTACTCCGCGAGTGCGCGCAACTACGTGGGCGAAGCGCCAACGGCGACGGGGGTCTTCGGACAAGGTAGCGCCGCAGCTCAGGCCTTGGGGATCGACGACCTAAAGCTCGAGCGCCATCAGAGCTACTCCTTCGGCGGCTCGGGGCGACTGGCCGATGGATTGCTGGGCTTGGCGGCAGACGTGTTTCAGCTTGAGATCTCGGACCGCGCTATCCTTACGGCTCCCTTCGGGGCCGACGCTGAGCGCCGCGACATAGCGGCCTTGCTGCGGCAGGCCGGCGCGACGGAAGCGTCCTTCTTCGCGAGCGCAGTTGACACCAGGACGCGGGGCGTCGAGGGTCGTGGAACCTACTACGCGTCCTGGGGCGGCGGTCGCCTCCGACTAGAGAGTAGCTTGGGTGGCACCGTGGCCTTCACGGAGGTATCGCGAGTCCGCGCCTCGCAGGCCTTGCTCGGCGCGGAAGACATTTACTTAACTCGCGCATCGCGCAGTCTCATCGAGCGGAGCGTGCCGAGCCGAAAGGCGCACGGGAGTGTGAGAGTCACTCGCGGAAAATTCGAATTCTTCGGGCGAGGAGTGTTTTTTGGTTACGTACGCGAGGCGGCCGCAAGCGAACGTCTGGCGCAGAACCTCAACGGCCGGCAGGTCTTCGACCTGAGCTTCTCCTACCGGACCGATTCGTCGCTGCGCATCACGCTCGGGGCTAACAATGTGCTGGATGCTTATCCCGAGCGCCTGAATCCGGCGAACACCCAGGACGGCAGCCTGGTGTACTCCAACAGCACACAGCAGTTCGGGGCCGGCGGCCGATTCGTGTTCCTGCGAGTGAGCCTAGGGATGTGATCGCGGGTCGGTAGCCGGGCGATTATAATTTTTGACACGGTCCGACGCCATTGCCGTCGGGGTGAGAGCGCCGTGGCGATCCCGACCTCGGGCGGCGCATCCGCCGACGCGCAAGCGGCAGGTGACTTCTTACTTGTCGTCTTCGGGTACCCTACCGCTAATCTTCGTCTCCCTCCTCGGAGTCCTCGGTATCGAGCGGTTCCCCGTCCTCTTCGACGGGCTCGTCCTCGCCGGTCATGATGGCCACGGAGCGATCGACCCCCCACTCCTCCTCGTCGGGCTCCTTGAGCCAGTCGATGTCCCGGATTTTGATGGCGTCTCCGGGGCTGCCGTTCCAGCGGGCGTCGAGACCGTAGCGCTGGAGGGTGGCGGTGATGAGGTTGCCGACTTCCTTGACCTGGACGGTGGCCTTCGTCATGGCGCCGAACACGAGGCTGAGCACGGGTTTGTCGGGATCGATGGCCTTGTCGAGGTGGCCGGTGTGGTAGTAGACGTAGCCCTTCGGGCGGACGCCGCGCTCGCCGAGGGCCTTGAGGGCGGTCGTGAGCTCCTCGACGGCGTCTTCGTCGTTGAAGCCCGCGCGGTGGATGGCGATGATGCGGCGCTCGGAGAGTTCGTCGAAGGCGTTGGCGAGGCGGTCGAAGTCGCTGGCCTCCTCGGGGTCCCACTCCGCGATCTCCTCCTGGCGCTCGACGTAGAGGCGGTGGACCTGCTCCCCGATCCACTTCGGGTCCACGTCCTCGTCGTAGAAGGTCTCGAGAACCTCTTCCAACAGTTCGTCTTCCTCCATGAATCCGAACTGGATCTCCCGCTCGATGATATCGAGCGCTTCTTGTTGTAGGTCGGTCATGGGTATTGGCTTGAGAGGGCAGGTCGCAAAGCAAACGCGAAAGGCGGACTTTTGTGGGAATCGGGTGCTGAGCGCGCGCTGGCGAGGTGGCGGGTTGGCGAGCTTGGCTAGTGAGATCAGATTTACTGCAGTGTCGCGGAGGGCCGCGGAGGGCCGCGGAGTTGGGGCGGGCGACGATAGCTAATGCCCGGTAGCGACACGGGGGAGGTTAGCTTCCGCCAAAACCGGAAGTGCGCGGCTTGTGCAAGGTCTAAGTATACTCATCGTGCTCCTGCAGTCGATAACCATTTCGCGACCGGCAAGCTTTACCTTTGCGCCCGTTTTGACGAAAGTCGCAGCAAGCGCCCCTGCACAGCTCCTCTCAACTCTCCACGCTCCCCTCTCAACTCCCCCACGATGCTTACCGTCCAGAACGTAGCCCTCCAGTACGGCAAACGCACCCTCTTCAAGGACGTGGACCTCAAGTTCACGCGCGGCAATTGCTACGGCGTGATCGGAGCCAACGGCGCAGGGAAATCGACGCTGCTGAAGATTATCTCCGGGGACATCTCGCCGCAGCGCGGACAGATCTCGCTCGATCCCGGCAATCGGATGGCGGTGCTTTCGCAAAATCAGGCCGCCTTTGACGAGTACCCCGTGCTTGAGACCGTCATGCTCGGCCACAAGCACCTCTACGACCTCAACAAGGAGATCAACGACATCTACGCCGATCCAGACGCGACCGAGAAGGACCACATGCGCGCCGCTGATCTGCAGGCGGAGTTCGGGGAGATGGGCGGGTGGACGGCCGAGTCGGACGCCGCTACCCTACTGTCGAAGATGGGCGTGACCGAGGACACGCACCAGCGCCTCATGGCCGACATGGAGGGCACCGACAAGGTAAAGGTGCTGTTGGCGCAGGCGCTCTTCGGTGAGCCGGACCTGCTGCTGCTCGACGAGCCCACCAACGACCTCGACGCCGACACCGTCCGCTGGCTGTCGGACTACCTGGCGGACTTCAAGAATACAGTGATCGTCGTGAGTCACGACCGTTACTTCCTCGACATGGTGTGTACACACATCGTCGACATCGACTTCGCGCAGGCCAACATCTACTCCGGCAACTACACCTTCTGGCAGAAGACCTCCGAACTGGCGAGTCAGCAGCAGGCTAATAAAAACAAGAAGACCGAGACCAAGCGCGCCGAACTCCTCGAATTCATCGCCCGCTTCTCGGCCAATGCCTCGAAGTCGAAGCAGGCTACGAGCCGCAAGAAGGCCCTCGAGAAGCTCAACGTCGACGAGATCAAGCCCTCGAGCCGCAAGTACCCTTACATCGCCTTCAACCCCGAGCGCGAGCCCGGTGATCAGCTTCTCAAGGTCGAAAACCTCTCGGCCAAGGATGGGGACGGCAACGTGCTGTTCGCCAACGTGAGCTTCCAGGTCAACGCCGGCGATAAGATCGGGCTGCTATCGGCCAACTCCCTCGCGCTCGAGGCCATCTACGAGGTGCTGAGCGGACGCCGCAAGCCTGAGACCGGCACCTTCACCTACGGCCAGACCATTACCCAGGAGTACGTCCCGAGCGAGAACTACGCCTACTTCGAGAACCAGGGCGGCGTGTCGATCATGGAGTGGCTCCGGCAGTACTCCGACAATAAGGACGAGACCTTCATCCGGGGCTTCCTCGGGCGAATGCTTTTCGGCGGCGAGGAGGTCTACAAGGAGGTCAAGGTGCTGTCGGGGGGCGAGAAGGTACGCTGCATGATGTCTAAGGCGATGCTCGGCCACCCGAACTTCGTGTTGCTCCACGAGCCGACCAATCACCTCGACCTCGAGTCTATCACTGCGCTCAATGACGCGCTCACGAGCTTCAAGGGCAACCTCATCATGAGTTCGCACGACCACGCCCTCATGCAGACGGTGGTCAATCGCGTGATCGAGATCGGGCCGAACGGACGGGTGGACTACCTCGGGACGCTCGAGGAGTACTTGGATTCAGATAAGCGCGTAGAGGCGCGCGAGCGGCTTTATCCTGAGGGAGTGGCGGCGTAAGAATCAGCGAACAGACCAAGGCTCCGAGAGCCTCACGCCCCCCCCCCGAGATTTCACCTTACGTTACGCCAATTCGGTGTTGGGGCGTCGGCGCGCTACTCTATCCCCCACACCCGCACCCAATCGACCTCCATCACCAGTGGCAAACCTTTGATCCGCTTGTCGACGTGACTCCCCCGGACCGCAAGGTTGATGATCACGTTAAGTGGGACGCCGGAGGCGGGGAGCTCCGGGTGGATGGTGTAGGTCTGCCCCGCTCTCAATGTACAGTCCTCGATAGCGTTGCCCACACCGTCCGTGAACTTCGGCAGCCGCGCGACTTCGACATCGTCTAGGTAGTACCGTACGGAGGCAGCATCGTATTCGACGGCGTACACGTGGAAGGCCTCGTCGGCGTCAGGCACGGCAACCCAGTTGTCCGACCATGCCGGTGCGTCGTTGCCTCAATAGTGCACGCTGGCCTCGTAGCGGTCCAGCGATCTCTGGCTGCGACCTTTGGTGCCGTAATATTCGAAGACATCAAGCTCCGTACTGCCGCCGAACATCCAGAAGGCGGGCCACACGCCCTTCGTGAGCGGCACGCGACATCTTATCGCGAAGCGGGCAAAGTTTGTATACGCCGCCTTAGAGTGGACCATCCCCGAAGTGTACCGCCGGTCGAAGTCAAACCAGCTCGTATCTACCGCCGTGAGCCGCAACCTCAACACCCCTTCCGACACCGCCACGTTATGATCGAGGTAAACCTGCCCCTCGCCATCGGCCGCAACCGCGTGTGTACGACAGAAACGGCAGCTATCGGAGGCGTTCGAGCCGTAAGGAAAGTAGCGGTACCAGGCATCCGTGTTCAACACCTTTTTGTCAAAATGGTCCTCGAAAACGAGATTCCAGCCGTGTGGCCGACAAATGATGCTGTCGCTTAGTACATCCACGGTATGTTGGGCCTGCAATACCGGCGAACACACCGCGCTCAGCAGCCCGAACCCTAAATTTAGGTAGTACCTCATGCTCCTCGAACGCGTAATTATCCTGGCCCTCGCAGGAGCTCCGCTCTAAACATCGGATCAACGTCAAAATTGGACAGCTTATCGGCGTAACGCTACTCCTCGAGGATTTCGGTACGGTTTAGGCTGCGAGTCCATCATGAAGTCATCCCTTCGTACTATGATCAGTAAAATCTCCCCACAGGTCAACCTCCGCCCAGCCGGAGTCTGGGATTTCATTAGCCACCCCGGTCACGATGCCGAGTCTGAGAGTACGCTGAAGGAGTTTGAGCGCCTCTGGATGCTGGCTGAGCGCGAAGCCTTCGCCGCTGGTGAAGCCGTGACCGTCGCCGTCAACTAGTTCGATTAAGTCGTCGCTTGTCCAACAATCGGTCCCATCTACTAAGCGCCCTTAAGGGCAGCCAGTAGTGATGCACTGCGCTCGGCCGCCGTGTGGCCTTGGACCCTCTCGCGAAGCTCCTCCGAAACCTCCTCCCGCAAGACCCGCAGGCGCATCCTTTCGTCGTACTTCGAGGGGTCCCACCAGCCCCAGTCCTGGCTAGCGTCACCCTCGTCATCGTCATCTGAGTCGTCCGCGTAGGCACCCACCTCCTCGCCGAACATCTCGTGCAGGTGCTCGGTGACGTCCTCCGGCTCAGGGGCAACTAATTCGTGATCGAATCCGAACTCCGACAAGGCAAGCACGTGTAAATCGTGGCTCGGGTCGGTGGCGGCATCGATCAACAAACCGAAAGCCTCCTTGTGATCCAGGGTCTCCGGCGGGGCCACGCCCTCTACCCGGAGGCAAGTCGGTAGTTCAGCTCCCTCCCCGAGTTTACCCACCAAGCGCAGCTCCGCCCCCCACAGCCGGGCGAAATCATAGGTGTACGTTGCCGCGTGACCGACCTGCCCCACGATCTGCCGGAGCGTTATTTCGTCGGCGTGCCGATAGCGGTGGCCGTCGTGCGTGATGCCGTCGCCCGAGAAGCTAGGCTCCACGCCTACCGTCAGGCCCTTGCGGACGAACTCGAAGGCGGCCATGTCGTCCCACCCGAACGCCACCTGTATGCAGAGATGCACCTCGTACAGGCTGTAGTCCTCGGGGATGGCCAGCTCCCGCAATACAGGCACAGGCAGATCCTTTAGGGTAATGCGGACGTGGAAGAGTTGCGGCATGCCTACAGTAACGTCCGTGGCCTACCCTAGTTAAGTAGTGCTATCCTTCAAGATCCGGTGCGTCGCATCGGCGATCGCCCACTCTTCCCGCGTGGGGATCACGAGGACTTGTACAGGACCGCTGTTGTCGAGGCTTACGCCAAAACACGCCAGGCCAGCGCATACCTCCTTACGGATCGCTCGCGCGTGCTCCCCGACGCCGGCCGTGAAGACTAAAGCGTCCAAGCCTCCGAGCACCGCGACGTACGACCCGACCGTCTTTAGAATCCGGTAGATGTACATCTCGAGCGCGAGTTTTGCCGAAAGGCTACCGCCCTCCCGCATGCGCAACAGCTCCCGCATGTCCGACACCCCCGCGACGGCCTTCAGGCCACTGTCTCGGTTGAGCCCGCGGTCGACGGCTGCGCGGTCTACGCCGCGGCGCTGGAGGTAGCCGTCGAGTCCCGGATCGAGGTCACCGGGTCTCGTCCCCATCATCATGCCCGCCAGCGGCGTCAGTCCCATCGAGGTTTCCACACACACCCCCTTCGACACCGCCGCCGCCGAACAGCCGTTGCCAAGGTGCAGGGTCACCATCCGGTCGCTAGGGTATTTGGTGAGTGCCAAGACGCGCCGCGCCTGCGCTGATACATACGCGTGTGAGGTGCCGTGGAAGCCGTACTTCCGAACGCCGAACTCCTCGTACCAAGCCTGGGGGACCGGGTAGCGGAAGGCTTTCTCTGGGAGGCTCGAGTGAAAGGCGGTGTCGAAGACAGCCACCTGCGGCAGCTCGCGGCCGGTAGCCGCGCGGAGGGCAGCGCTGGACGCACGGATGCCAGCGAGGTTGGCGGGATTGTGCAAAGGCGCTAATGACGCGAGCCGCTCGATGGCGGCTTCCACCTCCGCGGTGATGAGCGTCGGCTTCCGAAAATCCTCTCCGCCGTGGACGACGCGGTGGCCGACGGCCCGGAGGCGATTGAGCAGATCGAGCCCTGCGAGCTTTTGCAAGACATCGCTGATGGCTCGCTCGTGGGTGAGACCATTTTCGCCAACGCGCTCCACGAGTCCTTCCAGCACGGGCTGGTCGCTTTGATCCAGATCGAAGACGCCGAATTTGAGCGACGAGGAGCCGGCGTTCAGGGTAAGAATCATAAAGACCGCGCAATCTAACGCATCAGCACAACACTTCCGGTACGGTTGAGGTCCTCGGAGTTGCAGGCGTAGGCCACTCGCCACAGGTAAATCCCCGGCATCGCGGGCTCGCCGGCGTAGCTACCGTCCCAACGGCCGAATGGATCAGCCGTCTCGAAGACGCGATTGCCCCAGCGGTCGTAGATCTCGAAGGCGGTGAATTCCTGCAGCGTGGCCGCGTTGCTGATCCCGAATCGCTCGTTGCTCTCCGGCCCGAGGCCATTCGGCGAGAAGGCCGCGGGCAGAAGTAGCTGTGTACAATCGTAGTTGTCCGGATCGAAAACCTGCACCAAGACCGAATCCCGCGATCGGCACCCGGACTGTGGATAGCTAAGCGTCGCAAAGTAGGTCGTGGTTTCGGTGGGTTTGACGAGCGGACTGGCTGTGGTGGCGCCCTCGACGATGCTCGCCGCCGGGGTCCACGCGAAGTCGGTGGCGCAGGTCCGCGGGATCAGCAGGCGGACCTCCTCGCCGGCGTTGATCACTGGGAACGCCAGCGGGGCGATCAGATCCACCGGAGAGTACAGACCCTCGATGAGCTCGCGCTGCACCGAGCCGGCGTAGATGCGGAGCTCGTCGATGAAGCCGGCGAAGTTGGACTCCGTGCCCGGGCAGCCGGCGTGTGCGATCTCGAAGCTGGACGTGTTGGCGATGTTGAAGCGACTGCCGCCATTGAGGCGCGCCACGCGTACGCCGTTCAGGTAGAGCTGGAGTTCCGTGCCGCGGCGCTCGACGACGAAGTGCTGCCAGCAGCGCGCGGGGTTGAGCGGCACGCGGTTGGTGGCGCCTCCGAGCGTGCGACCCGCCGTTTCGGAGAAGTTGATCTCTAACGCATTGAGCGCCGGGAGGTAGTCGATGGAGAATGCCTTCTCGGCCTGGGCACAGTCGACCTTCTTGCGAATCAGCGTTTGCCGCGGGCTCACGCCCGTGGGGTGGAACCAAAACGAGACCACGAAGTCGCTATTCTCGAAGACGTTGTTGACGATCGGCGAGGGGATCGTCAGGTAGTCGTTCACGCCATCGAACCGCAGCGAACCACCGACGGCCCCGCAGGCAGCGGTCGGGGCTCCGGAGACGATGGCGTTCTGGGCCTCGCTGCCCTGGCTCTCGTTGGCGGTACCGTCGTCGAAGCTGTAGTACGCCCGTGGGTCGATATTCTGGGCGGCCAGGGACGCGACGCACAGCGCGAGGCAAAAGGTCGAGAGAAGTCGGAGCATTGGCGGGTGGGGCACGGTCGGGAGGCCCTGCCTGAACGCAGGAGGGGCCTGAACATTTTACGGGGCGGCCGTCGGTCGAGTTACCCGCCGAACAGGGCGCTCATGTCTGGCATCCCGCCGGGCATCATCCCGGACATCAGCTGCTGCGCCTCGGCGGCCTCGGTCTCGGCGGCTTTGGCGAGGGCCTGGTTGAGCGCCACCACGAGCAGGTCCTCGAGCTGCTCGGCGTCGCCGTCGGCGAGGATCGCGTCGGCCACCTTGACGCCGATCACTTCGCGCGCCCCGGACACCGTGACGCTTACGCCCTCGGCGCTCTCGGTGATCCGCATCGCGGCGAGTCTCGCCTGGAGGGCCTCTTGCTGCTGCTGCATCTGCGCCATCATATCCCCGAACATACTTCTCGAATTAGTGGACCGAAGGTAGGGTGCCGCGAAAGAGTCGCGCCCCGCATCTTCGGCCCATGGAGAGCAACGCGGCGGTGGGGATCATTGGTTCGGGCGCCATGGGGTCCGGGATTGCGCAGGTCGCCGCGGAGGCCGGTCACGAGGTGCTGGTGTACGACAACAACGACGCCGCGCTCCGGCGCTCCGACGAGACGCTCCGCGGGCTCTTCGCCGGGCTCGTGGCCAAGGGCAAGCGCACCGACGCCGAAGCGCAGGCGGTGCTGGGACGCATCCAGTACGTCGGGAGTCTCCTGAGTCTCGACCGCTGTGGTCTCGTGGTCGAGGCTATCGTCGAGGACCTAAGCGTCAAGCGGAGCCTCTTCGAGGAGCTGAGTCACGCCGTGAGGGGCGACTGCATCCTGGCCACGAATACGAGTTCGCTGAGCGTCACGGCGATCGCGGCTTCCGCCAAAAACCCAGGCCGCGTGATTGGGCTCCACTTCTTCAACCCGGCACCGCTCATGGCGCTCGTCGAGGTGGTGCCCGCCGCCCAAACCGCCGACGGGCTGGCGACCGAGTGCACGGCGTTGATGCAGGCCTGGGGCAAGACCCCCGTGCGCGCCAGGGACACGCCGGGTTTCATCGTCAACCGCGTGGCCCGTCCTTACTACTCCGAATCCCTGCGGATCCTCGACGAAGGCCTCGCCACGAGCGCCGAGATCGACGCGGCCATGGAGGGTCTTGGATTCCGGATGGGGCCGTTTTACCTCATGGACTTCATCGGGCACGATGTCAACTTTCGCGTCACAGAAAGCATGTTCGACGCCTTCTGGGGCGAGCCCCGCTACCGGCCAAGTTTCACGCAGCAGGCCTGGCTCAACGCGGGCTACCTCGGGCGCAAAGTGGGCCGGGGCTGCTACCGTTTTGACGAAAGTCGACAACCGATCAGGGCGGCGGTCGCGCAAACCGACGAGGCGCTCGAGCGTATCAGCGACCGAATCCTCGCCGTGCTCATCAACGAGGCCTACGATGCGCTACACTACGGGGTCGCAAGCCGTGCCGATATCGATCTGGCCATGCGACTCGGCGTCAACTACCCAAAGGGCCTACTTGAGTGGGGAGAGCTAATCGGCCGAGAGACTATCGTCGGACGACTAGATGAGTTATTCGACCGCTACCACGAGGGGCGCTATCGCGTGAGCCCGGGCCTCAGGGATTGAGCATGCCAAATGCACCCAGATCGGCCCCGTTCAACTTGTGAGAAATTCAATGGCGACTGGGTAGGCGGCGTCGTCGGCACCACGTGTTGGGATCCCTATTACCGTTGGTTCGCCCGGCCCGTGCTTCGTCGCTATCACCGAGGCTATTTGGCGACATGGCGGCTGTGTGAATCCCGCGGGATAAATGCTAACATGGGGCTCGTGAGCCGAAGGCATGTACAAAAGTTAATACGTTGTTTAACGGTTCGTAATGAACACAGCCCCTAAATGTCGTTTGTGTTTAACGATGTCTTCTACTAAGTCGACTGGCCCAAAACTTCGTAATACATGGTCGCTACGACTACTCCCCGAAAATTGATTTTGTCCGCTCTCATCTGTGCAGTGCTGCCGCTCAGCGCCCAGGTCGCCATCGCGCAGGACGACGGCTCCTACATCGAGATGAATGCTGAGGAGTTCAAGCAACTCGTAGGCAAGATGCAGAAAATGCGCACGCAGCGAGCCCAGCAGCTTCAGTACGTGCGGCAACAGCAGTACCAGTACGCCGCCAGGCAGGCGTACCCCCAGGCCCAGGCGCCCCAGATGAATGTGGCCGTGCCGAATCAGGCCCCGGGTGTGGACGTGGCCCGCCTCCAGCAACTCGAACGCCAGACTGCCCTCCTTAGCGAGGAGATCCGTCTCCTTCGAGAGCAACTTTACTACGGCACGCCGCAGTATGCCGTAGCTCCGATGCCGCCGACGCAGGCACGTTCGGCCCCCCCCGCGGAGCAACTCAGGATTGCGCCCACACCACCGATCACCGACGCCAACGGTGCGCAGCGCAACGACCGGATCGAGCGCCAGATGGAGGATGAGCGCCGCCGCTATGAGCGCGAACTACGCAGTGAGCGCGACCGCGTGCGCGACCTGGAGCGCGAGATCGCCTCGCTGCGTGGTCGCGACCTGGATCGCTCCCGCGAGCGAGACATTACGATCAATACCCCGGCCTACGTTCCCGTGCCCGTCCCGACGGCGCCACGCAACCGCATAGACACCGTAGTCCGCACCGTGCGGGTCGGGCGCGACGCGGACTCGCTGCTGCTCCGGCAGCAGGACAGCCTCACGCGGGCGCTCGCCGCGCTACAGGCGGAGATGAACCGCAAGCCACTGCGCGATACTTTGGTCATGGACCGGCCGATGGTCGTCCGCGATACGGTCCGCAAGACGGAGGTCGTGACGCTGACCCTGGTCGAGGACCGTGTCGACCTGGCAGCGGTGCTGTTCGGCAATGACTCCTCTGTGCTCGGTCCCCAGGCCGAGAGCCAGGTTAAGAAAGCCTGGGAGACCTACCGACGGGAGAGCGACGCGACGCTGCTGCTCCGTGGATTCGCGAGCCAGATCGGCTCGGTCGAGTACAATGAGGCACTATCGACGCGGCGCGCCATGGCCATCCGCAGCCGCCTCATCGCCCTCGGAGTCCCCGCCGACCACATCCGCGTCATCGGTAACGGCATCGACCCCGGCAACAACCTCGCGCAGGCGCGCCGCGTCGAAATTCAACTCCTCCGCACGCCCGGGCTGTAACGCCTGTGGCCTTTCGGCAAAACTGCAAACACACTCTCACTCTTACTACAACTACCCTTCGGGGCACACCCCCGGAGCCCAAAACGGAATTTCGATGAAACTTACCTTACTTAAATCCTGCGGACTAGCCCTCGCCGTATGTGGCGTCGGCCTCGTCGGTGCCCAGGTGCGCGGCGTGAGCTACACCCTAGCCCCCCGCGCGGCATATCTCCTACCCGGCGACAACTCTGGCCTCGACCGCACCTTCGCCTACGGCGGCGACCTCGGGCTGTCCTTCGGGCAGTTCATCGAGCTCCGCGGCACCTACCTCCAGTCGATCAACGGGAAGACCGACCTGAGCCGCATCGGGATCGACGCCCTCAACGCCAACCTGCCCGCCGCTAGAGACGTCGAGGTCCGGCGCATCGGTGGTGACGTTAAATTCAACATCGGCAACGGCGGATTCCTACCCTACCTGACGGTCGGTACGGGCGTCCAGCGTCTGCGGCTCGACGGCGGCGACGAAAATGAAAACATCTACGGCAACGCTGGCCTCGGCTTCGTGCTCAGTGCCGCCGATCGCTATACCTTCTTCGCGGAGGGCCGCTACACGCAGTACCGCAATAATGCCCTCAGCGCATTGCTTACCGCAGGCGAGCTCCGGGAGCGCAACCTCGTGCTCACGCCTGGGGCTTCGCGTCGCGTCGGCAACTATAGCGTCGAGGCCGGACTCGCGTTCTACCTGGGCGGGCGCCGCCCGGGTGACCGTACCGAACTCGACGAGGCCTACGCCGACCAGTTCGGCGACGGCTTCCGCAACGTGAGTCTCGAGATCGAGCCGAGCCTCTCGCAGATCAACTTCGACAACGCCCTACCCTACCGCGACACCTACCTCGGCGGTGCTTCGCTCGGTCTCAACTTTGGTCCGCTTGTCGGCATCCGCGGGTACTACTACCAAGCGATGCTGGACGACAAAATCAATCTGGACTTCGAAGATCTCGCCATGTACGGGCTCGATATGCGGTTCAACCTCAACAACGTGAGCACGGGTCTCGTACCCTTCCTGATCGTCGGGGGTGGCTACCTCGACGCGGATGATACCTACGTAGGACGCGACGAGCAATTGGGCGTCCGCTCGCAGGGATTTGCGACCGGTGGCGGCGGCATCGTCCTCGGTCTCGGCCGTAACCTCCGCGTACGCGGTAGCGTCAAGGCGCTGCTAATGTCGGGTACCGAGATCGAGAATCTCTCGAGTACAGACCAGATCACTACCAGTACGCAGTACACCGTAGGTCTCGACCTCGCCCTCGGGCGCAAAGCCGCCGACGGGGACGCCATCGCCGAGCGCAAACGCGAGGAGGCCCTCGAGGAGCAGCGCAAGCGTAACGCCGTGCAGGCCAAGGATCTTAAGCTCGGTTACGAACAACGTCTCGTGGAAACGGAGGAGCGCCTGAATGCGGCCTACGCTGCCCAGGACTCTGCCCAGATTGCGGCACTCACGAAGGTCCAGCGCGAGACTGCCGAAACGATCGGCGAACTCGAGGAGCGCGAGGCGCGGACAGCCCGGCGCACTGAGCGCCTTCAGGACAGCCTGGGTCGCCTCCGCGACCGCAACGATCGCAATGACCGTCGCTACGCCGACGACCGCCGCTATGACGAGGAGCGCCGTTACGATGACGACCGCCGTTACGCAGCGGATCGCCGTTACGATGACGACCGCCGTTACACTTACAGTGACGAGCGGCGTTACACCGACGAGCGCCGCGCCGATCGGGGCACCAACAACGACCGAGAACCGAGCAAAGGGACCATTCGGATGAGCGTGGCCGAGCTCGAAGGATTGATCGAAGAAATTTTCGAAAGCTCCACGCCACTCGGCATGGAAGGAATACAATATCCGCTGGCGCCTAACCCAACTATCCAGCAACCCGGCGCCACTTACGTCATGCCTATGGACCGAATGGGCTCCGTCCAGGCGGATTCGGCTTTCGCCAAAACCCAGCGCGAGAACGCTGCCCTCCGCCGCGAGATCGAACAAATGCGCAAGGATATGAACGCCGCTCGCGGTGGCACTCCAGAAGCTAAGTCTAAGCTCCCTGCACCTTCGGCTAACGCACCAACGAATCGAGTTGAGCCACAATCCGCCGGCGAGCGGTCCAATAGCTCGACCGACTCAACGAGCACCCAGCAGTCGAGTGAGGATAAGCCTAGTGCGGAGGATCCCAACTTCTTATCGAAGGCTAAAAGCAAGATCTCGAAGGTCTTCACCGACTCACCGGAGGAGTCAGGCCGCGAGCGTCGCAAACGTGAGCGCGCCGAGCGGCGGGCTCTTAAAGACGCTCAGGAAGCGGCTGAGGACGCGGCGAAGTCACCAAACTAGCGGGCTAGACCACTGGCTACGCTGTCGAAGGCGGTCGCCTGGCTACATGCCGGGCGACCGTTTTCGTTTAGGGTGCCACCGCGAGGCGGCTGATGGCACATGCACTACCGCGCCCCCTCCGCCTTCGGACATGGAAATTTTCCGACATGTGGCTCGCCCGACAACCCAAAGGGCGCCGGGGACAACTCCTCCATCGCTGTTTACCTTGCCCGCCCCGGGTGCCTGCATTCTGTAAGTAGCCCTGGCGCCGTCACGACCGATCTCAACTGTGCTCGCACCGCTCACCACCGAAGCCCTCAACGACCGCATCGACCGCTGTTGGGACGTAGTCGACCAGGCCCAACGACACGCGGCCCTGGCCGAGGAGGGGCGCTTGTTGGCCGATGGTTTCGTGACCTACTCGGAGCAGCACTATGTAGCCTTGAAGTCCGCCAACCCAAGATCTCCCGCCGTGGAACGCGCGGAGCACCTGTTCCACACCTTCGAGACACCCGAGAGCGCCAAGCGTCTCCTACTATTGTGGCGCAACGTCCTGATCGAGTGGGAGCGCTATCTGATCTCCAACAACGAGGGCCAAACCACCCCGGAGGTGGGTCAGGTTTTGGCGAAAGCCTCCCGCGACCAGCTCCACAAGGCTGTTGACTACTACCGGGATACCCTCGTGAGCCGCGAACACAAGAAGCTACGCGACGACCCAGCGTACCGCGACCAGCGCCTCTACCAGTACAACCTCCAGGATAATCCCTGGCCGACGTACCGGGAGCAACTCACGCAGCTCGGGGAACAGATGACAGAACTGAAGGAGGGTTTCGCCGAGCGACTCCAGGTTTCGGAGATCTTCACCGAACTGCGAGAGTACGTACAGGCCCTCCCTGAGCAACTCACGCGTGACCACGGGGCCCTGCTAACGGCCGTCGAGCAGGCGATCGCGACGGTGCGCGATCGCGAGGTAACGAGCGTCGCCAAGATATCGACCACACGCCTGCAGAGCCTCGAGGTGCTCGAGGCCGTCGACGCGCGCCTGGAGGTGATCAGCCAGCGGGCCACGACCATCATCGACAAGCTACCAGACACGGCGCACCTTTACACCGTAAATGCGAAGGGTGCGTTGACCTACCGCGACCTGGACATAGAGTACGTTGCCGGACAGTGGATCTCTGCGGAGCTAATGCCGGAGATTCAGCGCGGGACCCGCCTCATCGAGACGGCCGCCGCCGAACTCGGGCGGACGCTGGTGGACATCCGCAACCGGGTTTCCCTAGCGCGCGAGACCGATGGCCCCGAGCCTGCACCCAGCACCACTACCGGCACTTCCGCTCCCGCTCCCGCTGCCGCTGCCGGACCGGGTAGCAGCGACGAGGCGCAGACTGTGGAGCGGCTGGCGCGTTTGCTCGAGGGCGTGCGCGAACGGCTTATGGTGCAACTACCGGAGGTCGAGGAGGTGGGTCGGCGCGTCGTAGCGCTGGCCGACAGGGAGTTGCGGCTAGGCCGGGCCTACGAATCAGAGTCGCACTTCTTGGAAGTCAGCTTCGAGGGCAATGTATCGCGGATGCGCCGCGAGCAAAACGTTGTCTTCGGCAGGACGATCGACTGGTTCCGCTCGCGGCTGCGGCAGCTGTCAAACCGCCTCAGCGTGGCCTTCGACATCGAGAACCTGAGCACGGGCGAGAAGATCATCCGGACGATCCAGAGCCGAAGGCCCGACCCCGCCAGCGATAGTTACACCTCGGTGCTTTCGACGCGCGGGTTCATCGGCGAGGCCTTTCACGCGGGGCGAGAAGTGGAGTTGGGGCGTGCGACCACAGCCATCGAGGCTTGGAACAGCGGCTTCCGTGGGTCGATCCTGGTGACGGGACAGCGTTACGCGGGCAAGACGCACTTCGTCGAGCTCCTCGCCGGTCGTCACTTCGAGCAACGCGTCATCCGGCTGAAGGCCAACCGGCAGGTAGACTTCGCCGGAAGGCGTCTGGCGGCGGGCGGCGACCTGCGGGAGGCCCTAGCGTTCGTCCGCAAAAACACGAGCGGCCAACGCCTCCTCGTCCTGATCGACGACCTCGAACTTTGGTCGGATCGGACCAACTCGCTCGCCGCTAACGCAGACGCCCTACGGGAGGCGATCGACACGATTGGCAATCGACTGATCTTCGTGGTCACGACCTCGAACTGGATCATTGGTCACCTCTCCGCGGCGACCGATCTGGCCGGGGCCTTCCAGGTGCAGATCAACCTCGACCGCATGCAGAAAAGCGACTTCGTGGCCACGGTGCTGACGCGACACGCGGCCACCCACATGACGGTGGTCGACGGCGAAGGCGAGCCGCTGAGCGTGCGGGAGATGCGGCACTACGCTACCCGCGTGCACTTCCTAGCCCGCGGCAACGTCGGCGATGGCCTGCGGCGCTGGGCGCGCTCGATGGAGATCGTCGACACCACCACCGTGCGACTGGTGCAAACACCGAACTACCCCCTGCCCCGCTTCCTGACCGCCAACACGGGTGTGCTGCTGGCCGACATCAAGCAGCAGCGCTACACCAACGAATACCATCTACGGCGCCGCTTCGGACCGGCCTTCGACCGGGAGTTTAGGCCGGTGCTCCAGCGGCTCATCGGGCTCGACTTGCTCCAGCGCCACCGATCCGGGACCCTCGCCATCAATCCGGTCGTGAGCAACGAGATCGCCCGCCTCTTGGAGCGCGACGGCTACTTGCTAGCCACTGGTCCGACCGCAAAATTGATCGCGTGATGAATGCCTGGCTCGAACCCACCCTGGACTGGGACCAATTTCTCTCGACTGCACTTACGCTCGTGACGATTTACGTGCTGCTCGCCTTGTTCCAGCGCCGCCTGGAGGCAGGTTTGTACCTGCGCGATGTCGACAGTCTGGCGCGAACCTCGGTGCGTGTCATTCTACTAGCTCTGGACCCGCTCATTCTGCTCGTGATGCTCGGTCTGTTTGTGGCACTCCGGCCCGGAGTGCACGGGATAATCGTGCTGCTGCTGCTCGTGTTTGCTTACCGCCCGCTCAAGGAATACATCGCCGGGCGCATCGTGCGCTTCGACCCGGGCACGGCCATCGGGCGTCACCTCATCCAGGACCCGCATCGCGGGGTAATCAACGGCTTTGGGCTCACGGGTATCTACCTCCAGCAGGAGGAGGGCCGCACGCGGATCCCGTATACTGAACTGCTGCATACGGGCTACACGGTGGCCGTAGACCCCGAGGTTCGCGCCTACTACCACCTCCTCGTTACCCTGCGCGCCGCCCCCGAGGGCGAGGGTGCCGAGGGGGAAGACGACGGCGCATCCGAGAAGACGCGGCAGCGGCGCCGCCCCGAGACCAACGATCTCGACCTCGTCACACGGCAGCTGCGCAATCGCCTGGTCGAGAGCCCGTATGTCCGCCGCGGGTTCACGATCGCGCCCCACGCCGGGGGCGAGGGCGGTCTCACGCTCGACCTCGACGTCGGCCTCCACCGCGGGGACCACGTCCGTCACCTCATTCGTCAACTTCGGGAGTCCGGCTTCGAGGCCTCCCTCATCAACCGCTAGGCGGTCCGATATGGAACAGTTAGGTGCCTACACCCTGATCATGATCGCGTCACTCATCGTGATCGCGAGCTTTCTCTTCTCCGAGATCTCGCGGCGGACCAACGTGCCGTCGGTACTGATGCTCATTATCCTAGGGGTCGGGCTTCACCTCGCCTTCCCGGATCTCGTCGACCAGGTAGATTTCTCCGCGGGCCTCGAGCTGCTGGGCATAGTCGGTCTCATTATGATCGTCCTGGAAGCGGCGCTGGAGCTCAAACTGGCGCGCCACCAGCTCATCCCGATCGCGAAGGCGATGGGCGTGGCTTTGGTGGGCCTGATGGTAAGTTCGTGGGTGGCGGCGGAGGTGCTCAAGTACTTCATAGCGGGCATGGACAATACGAGCGCCTGGCTGTACGCCGTGCCGCTGAGCATTTTATCGAGCGCCATCATCATCCCGAGCGTCGGGGCGCTCAGGCGCGACAAGAAGGAGTTCCACATTTACGAGAGCACCTTCTCGGATATCCTCGGGATCGTGGTCTTTTACTTCTTGGCTGGGCCGTTCGAGGCGCGGGAGACGGGTGGGCACGAGTCCGGACTCGGGGAATACCTCGCCATCCTCGTCGGGACGGTGCTCATTGCCCTGGTGGCTAGTTATTTCATGGTCCTGGTCTTCCAGCGCCTGCGCTCCCACGTGAAGTTGTTCTTGCTGATCGCGGTGCTGTTGCTCTTCTATGCAATTGGTAAGCAATACCACCTTTCCTCTCTGATCATCATCCTCGTGTTCGGACTCATGTTCGCCAACGTGGGACTGTTTTTCTTCGGGCCGTTCGCGAGGTTCCTAAGGCCCGAGCGCGTGGCAGAGGTGTTCGAGGGCTTGCACGTGGTGACGGTTGAGACGGCTTTCGTGGTACGAACGTTCTTCTTCGTGATCTTCGGGTTAACTATTGATCCGGCTAGCTTGCTGCACTTCGACGTAGCGGTTATAAGCCTGATCATCATCGCTTCGATTTACCTGATCCGCTTCGTGCTGCTGAGGCTTACCGTCGGGAAGGACATTCTGCCGCAGCTGTTCGTGGCGCCGCGTGGCCTTATTACCGTGCTTTTGTACAACGCGATTCCAGCGGCGGCGCTCGTCGAGGGCTTTCAGCCGGGCATCTTGCTGTTCGTCATCATCATGACTAGTATAGTAATGACCATCGCGATGGTGCAGGATCGTAAGCGCGCGGGTACGGCCATCCGCAAGGCGCAGGCCACGCCGGTGGACATCTCGATTTGGCAGGCGCCAACTATCCAGAGTGTGGCAGTGGAGGAGGTTCCGGGACATTGAGCTTGATGAACAGGTATTCGCATCTCTTGGCGAAAGCGGAACCCCGGGAATCGCCACGCCGCAGGAGTTCGCAATTGGCTCGACGCCTATGAGCCTACGCAAATTAGCTTCCGAGACCGCCATCTACGGACTCGCTTCCATCGTCGGGCGCGGGCTGTACTTTCTACTCACGCCGCTGTACACGGGTATCTTTGGCGAGGTAGAGCTTGGGATCCAGACGGACGTATTCGTGATCATTAGCTTCCTGGTGGTCTTCGCCGGCCTGCGGCTCGACGTGGCGTACTTCCGGTTCCACGGCAAGCTCGACGAAGCAACCCTGATCGGGACCACGGCCATCGTCACGGCGCTGTGTGCGGGGGTCATCGGCGCTGGACTGCTGCTCAGTAGCCAGTGGCTGGCGGCGGCATTCGGGTACCCGGGGTATAGCTGGCTATTCGGCGTGGCCGGAGGTATCCTGATGTTCGACGCCCTCGTGGAGCTGCCCCTGGCGCGACTGCGGATGCAGGGCCGGGCCGTGAAGTTCGCGGCCGTGCGCATCGGCGGGACGCTGCTCAATCTTTGCCTCAACGTCTTTTGGCTGTACCTCCTGCCTCGGTGGCCCGGGGCGCCAGAGTGGATGTCGAGCGGGACCGCCGGCATCGGGTACATCTTCCTCGCAAATCTGGTCAGCTCCGCGTTCGTGATGCTGGTCTTGCTCCCGGAGCTGCGGGGCCTGTCCTGGCGGGTGGACCGTGACACACTGCGGCGACTCCTCAAGTTCTCGCTCCCGCTCGTCGTGGTCGGGATCAGCTTCATCATCAACGAGATGCTCGACCGCAAGCTCCTCCCGCTGGTTTGGCCGGGCGGCGTCGAAGAGGGCTTGGCGCTCCTCGGGGTCTACGGTCAGAACTACAAGCTCGCCATGCTCCTGGCCCTCTTCACGCAGGCCTTCCGCTACGGCGTCGAACCCTTCGTTTTTCGCGAAAGCGGCAGCAGTGACGCCAGGGAGAAGTATGCAAAGCTGGCCCACTACTATTTGATTGCGGCACTCATCGGTGTGCTCGCCGTGACGCTCTTTCTGCCCGTGTTTAGCCAGCTTTTCCTAAGGGCACCGGTCTTTCGCGAGGGCAGTGACGTGGTGCCGGTGCTGCTACTGGCAAATCTTATGTTGGGGCTTTACTACAACTTCTCGGTCTGGTATAAGGTGACCGACAACACGCGCTTCGGGGCCTATATCGGTCTCGGGGGCGCCGCCATCACGGTGGTGCTCAACCTAGTGCTCATCCCGCGATACGGCTTCTACGGCTGCGCCTGGGCGACGCTTGTTTGCTACACTAGCATGGCGACGGCGGCGGTGGGGTTGGGGCAGCAGCGCTACGCGATCCCCTATCCCAGCGGCAGGATGTTGATGTACAGTGCGGTGGCGCTGGGGGTGATGGGGTTGAGCTGGGGGCTTGCGCCAAAACTCGCCAAGCCGGTGCTTGAGATGTGTGTGTCGGGGGGGACTTTCGGGGAGTGGGGTGCGCTGCTGATCTTCAATTCCGTCCTGTTGTCCGGGTTTGCGGCCCTGGTGTGGTGGCGGGAGCAGACCGCCGTGACCGTTTAACCATCGGCCCACACAGTGGGAGCTAGCGCGTCCAGGCTAGCCCACGAGCACTAATAAGTGAAGGTCTTGAGATAATTGAAGATATCTCTCCAATTGAAGGCGAGTACCACGATTATCGATAGTCCAACCGCGATGAAGGCCATTCGCCAAGCGCGCAAGTGACGGCGGAGGCGATTGCGGCGGGAGGTGTAGCGGGCCCGGGAGAACTTCATTGGCGTATGGCAAGTCTACAGGTCATCGTGTATCTCCCAGTAGTTTTGGTTCTCGATCTCCTGCAGGATCGTGAGGTAGTTGATGTACCGCAGCTCACTTACTACTCCCTCGTCCACGGCGGCCTTGACGGCGCAACCAGGTTCTTCGCGGTGCAGACAGTTATTGAAGCGGCAGTTTTGCGAAAGCGTGAAAAACTCCCGGAAGTTCGTCGCGATGTCCTTCGGCTGGAGGTGGTTGAAGCTCATCAGCTTGATACCGGGCGTATCGATGAGGCGTCCGCCAAAACTCAAGGTGTGCATTTGGGCGAAGGTCGTGGTGTGCGTCCCCTTACCGCTCTGATTGCTGAGCATTCCGACGCGGGCCCCGAGTCCGGGCTCGACGGCGTTCAGGAGGCTGGATTTGCCGACCCCCGACTGGCCGCTGATGAGCGTGATTTTATCCTTGAGTAAGTCGCGCAAAATATCCGCGCCCGTGCCTTCGGTCGCACTCAGCAGCAGCACTTCGTAGCCGATGTCGCGGTAGGTCTCCGCCAGGACCTCGTAGACCTCCATCGCGGCCGCGTCGTAGAGGTCGGCCTTGTTAAAGACGATGGCCGTCGGGATGTCGTAGGGTTCGGTGCTGAGCAGGAAGCGGTCGATGAGGCCTTGCTTGAGCATCGGCTCGACGACGGTGGTGACGAGGATGGCGAGGTCGACGTTGGCCGCCAGGATATGTACCTCGTGCAGGCGGCGCGGGCTCTGCCGCAGGACGTAGTTGTCGCGCCTAATAAGCTCAGTCACCATCCCGGTGCGTTCGTCGCCCTCCTCGTCCTCCGCCACGCCGACCCAGTCCCCGACCGCGATGGGATTGGTGGTCCGCAGACCCGCAAGGCGAAATTTCCCCTTCGCGCGACAAGACCACTCCTCGCCGTTCTCCAGCTCGACCTCGTACCAGCTCCCGGTTGATTTGGTGACCAATCCTTTCCTCATCGCCTCCTTCAACGCTCGACGCCCGCCACCGGGTTGACACTGTGCACAGCGGCGGCCAATTCGCCGATCAGGCCCGGGTCCTGCTCGATGGCGTTCCCGACCACGATCACGTCCGCCCCGGCCTCGGCATTCAATCTCGCGCGTTCTGGGGTCCGGATGCCGCCGCCGACGATGAGCGGGCACTCGATCGCGCCCGAGACAGCCTCGATGAGCTCGGTAGGCACGGGCCGCCTGGCGCCGGAGCCGGCGTCGAGGTACATGAGCTTGAGTCCGAGCATCTCGCCCGCCACGGCCGTACACATCGCGATGTCGGCTTTCTCGGCCGGGATGGGCGTGGTGTTGGACATGTAACTCACCGTGGTGGCCGTACCGCCGTCGACGAGCATGTAGCCGCAGCTCATGATCTCGAGCGGGGAGATTTTGAGGTACGGCGCCGCGATCACGTGGTTGCCGATCAACAGCTCCGGGTTGCGCCCGCTGATCAGACTCAGGAACAGGAGTCCGTCGGCGCGGTAGCTCAGCTGGAAGCTACTGCCCGGGAAGAGGATCAGCGGGATCTCACAGCGGTCTTTGATGCCGCTCAGCACCTGGTCGAGCTGGTTGTTGACAATCAGGCTCCCGCCGATGAAGAAGTAATCCACCCCGGCCTCCACCGATCGCGTGACGACCTCGGCGAGGCGCTGCGTCCGGAGTTTGTCGGGGTCGATGAGGACGGCGAGCCTCTTGTGGCCGGCGGCCTTCGCTGCGATGAGGTCTGGGAGGATCCGCGCGGGGGCACTGTACATCGGGGGGGAAGGTAGGGCTTCGCGCGAAGCTCCGCGGCCTGCCGATCCTCCGTTCGGCTCCCCCTACGCCCGTCGCGCCGCCCGCGACCTCACACGGCCTGCAACGCCCCGTCCAGCCAGTAGCTCCACGCCCGCACCTGCCCCCGGCCCGCCTCCCCGAACAACACGAACCCCTCCGCCCCGACACAGGCTAGCAGTTGGACCCACGCTCGCTGGCTTGCGTCCGTCGGCGGCTCGACTTTGCTGAGCCGCACGGAGACCGTCCCCCCGACCGTGTCCGAGATCCGTACCTCGTGCCCCCCGGTCATCTCCCGGCTTAGCTTGAGTCGCACCGGCCCGACGGCCAGCGGGAAGTACCGACGCCAGGGCTGGCGTCTGAGGCACGACGCCTGCCAGGCGCCTTGCTCAGCCCAGGACCCGAAGTAGTGCATCGCTTCGCCCTTGCCACGGACCGTGACGCCTTCCGGCAAAACGAGCCGCCCGGGGAGTCCGTCGGGATAGACGAACATGCTGGTCTCGCTCCAATCCCCGACGCGCAGCGTACTCGCCGGCGGTGGCGAACCGTAGCTATAGATGTGCTGCGTGCCGGCGGCGTCGGGGCCGTGGCCGCGCCAGTGGGTGCGGCGGTAGAACAGGGCCTCCTCGCTACCGGTTTCGACGCCGACGCAGGTCCAGCGGTCGGCGAGCCGCATCCCCAGCGCGTCGAGCTTGGCGGCCTGGAGGCGATAGCCGAAGGCGAAAGCGACGCCGGCGAACTGCTCGTCCGTGAGTCGCTCGTGCCGCAGGGCCATGCGGTTGAGCAAGTGCCAGTACCCAAAGTCCTCGCCGAGGCGCTCGACCCAGGCCGGACCCGTGCCCACGCGCGCGATCCACCCGCGGATCGCCGCGGCGGCACCCCCGAGTTGATCGTCCGTCAGGCGTGCGGCCACGGGCTCAAGACTTGCGTACGGATCGGCTTCGATCGTGGCGAACCCGAAGAGCAGCTGGTCCTCGAGCCAGCGGTCGAAGCGCTCGACGCCAGCGAGCATATTGGCCCAGCGGGAGTCAGCGAGGCCAATACTGGCCAATTTTGCCGGCAGGCCGCTACTCGCCATCGCCACGTGCCGCCGGGGCGAAGTCCAGCAGCAGACCTAAGTGATGAGCGCCACCCGCGCGGTGCTGCACGGTGTGACCGTAGTCGAGCTGCCAGCGGCGCGTACTCACGGCGAGGCCGTAGCTAAAGCCCGCGAAACTGTTGTAGTCACCCACCTTGCCCTCCCGCTGCCGCTGCCGATCGTAACCCGCGCGCAGCTTCAGTGCTTCGCGCTTGCCGAGCCCGAGCTCGGCGTTGAGGCCGAGGTGGCGGCCGAGGTTGTCCAGGCCCCTGGCGACCGGGCTCCGTTCGCCGCCGGTCTCGCCGAAGATGTTGCCGTCGTCGCGGAGGGCGGGGTCGTCGTAGAGTAGGTTCCAGCGGTCGAGCTTGCGGTAGCGGATCCCGAAGCGCAGCGGTAGGTACTGCAAGCGGCGGCTGAAGGCAATCGAGACGTCTACCGGCAGGGGCTCGCGTGCGGCGTTGAAGTCGTTGAGCATCAGGCCGGCCTGCTGGAACTGTAGTCCGATCAGCGTGCGACCTGTCGTGTCGGGCGAGTACAGGGCCCCACCGGAGAGCGCGAACCCGAAAGAGTGGTAGCTCTCGATAGACTGGCTTACGTAATTGAGCCCGAGGCCGACCTTGAGTCGCTCGAAGACCTCCCGGGCCGCACTCACGCCCACCGTCAAGCCGCTCGCCCGAAAGTCGTTCGTCGGCGCGCCGGCCTCGTCGCGCCCGGTGAAGGTGCCGAAGCCGACGTATTGCAGTTGCGCCGCCGCGTCGATCCCGAGCCGATTGACGCGTTTGCCGACGCCGAGGAAGCTGCGGCCCACGCCTGTCGGCAGGAAGTCCTGGCCGACGTGCACGACGCGGTGAGTCTCGGCATTAAGGGTGGCCGGATTAAACTGTGCGAGCAGTGGGTCGCGCGTGTCATTGGTGAGCTGCCAGCCCCCCAGGGCCGTCGTCGCCGCGCTCGGCGGCAGGGCCAGAAACCCGAATGCGTAGCGCCCGCCGATCACCTGGGCCGAGAGCGCGGGCGGTTTTGCGAAAGCGAAACAAAGCAGCGCGAGCGCGGCGAGGGATAGTCTACTGGGCGGCATTCTCGGTCGCGGTTTCCGACTGCCACATGGTACGGCAAACCCCACGGTCGCACTGCATTTTGCGTTCGAGATCGCCATTGACATCGTACAGCAGCAGTTCGCCGTCCTCCCGGTCCCCGGCCACGTATTTGCCCTCCGCCTTGAGCTTACCGTTGGGGTGGTACTCGCGGAAGGGCCCGTCGGAGGCGTTCCCGTCCATGGTCACCTCTTCTTTCTTCTGGCCGTCGGCATAGTAGCCCGTCCAGGTGCCGACGCCGAGGTCGGCGACGTACTGGCCTTCGAGCTGGAGCTGGCCCCCGGGGTAGAACGCGCGGTATGGTCCGTCGAACTTTCCGGCGACGTGGGTCTCCTCGTACTGCTTGGCGCCGTCGGGATAGTATAGCGTCCGCAGGCCGTCGAGGTAGTCGTCCTTGTAGTTGGCCACCTCGATCAGCTTGCCGTTCCGGTCGAAGGTCTCGTACTTGCCCTGGCGCAGGGAGTCGGTCGTGCTGCGGTAGAAGCGCTCCGTGACGACGCCCTCCTCGTTGCGGACCTCGACGCGCTCGAGGTCGGAGCAGGCCGTGAGGCTCATTAGTGCCGTGAGCAGCAGCAGAGTGAGCGTTGGGCTGTTTCTCATGTTTGGGCTAACGCCCCCGGGCACTTGATCGTGCCTCATCCGTTGAACTCATTCATGGCGTGACCGAGGCCAACGGTCCCGAAGGCGAGGGCGGCGTCGGCGGCTTTCGCCAAAACCTCTGGCAGTCCCGCCGCCTCGGCCGCGGTCCACTCGCCGAGCACGAAGTCGATCTGGCGCCCGGCGGGGTAGTCGCTACCGATGCCGACGCGCAGGCGGGCGTAGTCGCCGCCGCCGTTCACCGCGTCGATGTCTTTGAGGCCGTTGTGGGTCCCGGGCGAGCCCTTCCCGCGAAGGCGTAAAACCCCGAAGTCGAGTGCGAGGTCGTCGACGATGACCAACAAGGACTCCTTGGTCAGTTTCTCCTGTTCGAGCCAGTAGTGGACGGCCTTCCCGGAGCGGTTCATGTAGGTGCCCGGCTTGAGGCACACGAAGATGCGGCCCTTGTGTTTGACGCGGGCCACCTGGCCGAGCCTCTCGGACTTCCACTCGCCGGAGAGTCGAACGACGAGGGCGTCGACGGTATCGAAACCGATATTGTGGCGGGTGTGGGCGTATTCGGCGCCGATGTTGCCGAGGCCGGCGAGGAGGTATTTCATGTGAGGTGTCTGCGACGCTCAACGCAAAGGCGCGAAGTAAAACGCAAAGGACGCAAAGCCATACCAACCATCGCGACGCCTACGCGGCAGCGCTTTGCGCCCCTAGCGCGTCCCATTTTGCGTCTTTGCGTTGAAAGCTATTACGAATAGTGCTTCACCAACCCCTGCACCGCCCGCTCCAGCATTTCATACACCCCCGCAAAACCATCATCGTCCCAGTAAGGATCGGGCACCTGCTCATTCCACCCTGGCCGGTCGTAGTTCATGATCATTCGGACTTTTTGCCGCTCTTCGTCTGTACGGGCCATCGCGCGCGCGTTCTGGTAATTGTTCGCGTCCATGACAAGGATAAGGTCGTAGACGCCGAAATCCTCTGGTTGCAGCTGGCGGGCGCGTTGCGCGCTGATGTCGATGCCGTGCCGCTCCGCCTCAGCGATGCTACGGGGGTCGGGCGCGTGACCGACGTGCCAGTCGCCTGTGCCGGCGGAGTCGACCTCCCACGCGAGGTCGTCGCGACGGATGCGCTCGGCGAGGATGCCGTGGGCCAGGGGCGAGCGACAGATGTTGCCGAGACAAACCATTAGGACCTTCATAGATTTGCGCTTGGCAGGCATTGCGGTGGGGATGATCCCAGCAGGTGGCCAAATTAGCCACTCGCTTGCCCACAGTCGCCACCGCACATGAAGATCATCATCGCCGGGGCCGGGGACATCGGCTTCCACCTCGCCGAACACCTCGTCTCCGAGAACCAGGACATCACCCTCATCGACACCAACGCCGAGGTGCTGGAGCTCGTTAGCTCGCGGCTCGACGTACTCACGGTTCGCGGCAACTCGGCCTCGATCGGGACCCTCCGCGAGGCCAACGTCGCCGGCGCGCAGCTCGTACTCGCGATGACGACCTCGGAGACGACCAACATTATGACCGCGACCCTCGCCAAACGCCTCGGCGCCAACCAGTCCATCGCGCGAGTGTCCAACTCCGAGTATCTCGAGCCGAGCCAGCGGGAGATCTTTCGCGACCTCGGCATCGACACACTGATCTCCCCGAGCATGCTGGCCTCGAAGGAGATCGAGCGCCTCGTGCGCGCGGTTACCTTCACGGACGTCTTCGACTTCGAGGACGGCAAATTCACCCTCGTCGGCATCACCATCGAGAGCGACAGCCCCCTGGCCGACGTCCGGCTGTCGCAGTGGCCGAGCCTCGGGGAGTCCGCCAAGGAGCTGCGGCCGATGGCGGTCTTGCGGAAGCAGAAAACGATCATCCCCCGCGGCTCGACGGTGCTCCACCCCGGCGATCACGTCTACTTCATCTCGCGCCAGGAGAGCCTCACGCACCTCGGCGAGCTCGTGGGCCACGTCCCGAAGACTATCAAGCGCATCATGATCGCCGGGGGCACCCCGCTCGCCTTCGAGACCGCCGTGCGCCTCGAGCGCGACTACAATGTAACCCTGATCGACGAGGACAAGTCGGCGTGTAAGGCCCTCGCCGACCGCCTCGACCGCAGCATCGTCATCAACGGCGACCCGACCAACCCCTACCTCCTGCGTGAGGTCGGGATGCAGCGCGCCGACGCCTTCATCGCGCTCACGCCAAACGCGGAGGCCAATATCATCGCCAGCCTTTCGGCAAAACGCAACGGCGTTTACCGCACGATCGCCCTGGTGGACAACCGTGAGTACGAACACATCTCGCAGAACATCGGCGTCGACACGCTCATCAATATGAAGCTCGTCGCCGCCAACAACGTCTTGCGCTACGTCCGCAAGGGCAGCGTCGAGGCGATCACGAGCCTCCACGGCGTCGACGCCGAAGTGATCGAATACGTCGTCAAGCGCGACAACTACACCGTGCACCACCCCATAAAGGACCTCCACCTCCCGGAGTCGGCCCTAATCGGTGGCGTGATCCGCGGGGAGAAAACCTTCGTCCCGGACGGCAACTTCCAGTTGGCCGTCAACGACAAGGTGATCGTGTTTGCGCTCTCGGACTCTATCTCGAAGCTCGAAAAAGTCTTTAAGTGAGATTTAATCTGGCGGCCATATCATCGGTGCTCGGGGTGCAACTCCTGGCGGTGGGCGGGCTCATGCTCACGGCTCTCCCGTTCTCTTTTTACTACCAGGACGGCGAACACTACGCGCTCTTAACCAGCGCCGCGCTCACGATAGCCCTCGGGACCGGACTCTTCTTCTGGCGTCGGGGCGACATCCCGGACGTGAGCAAGCGGGAGGGCTACCTCATCGTGGTGTTGGGCTGGCTACTCATGGTGAGCTTCAGTATGCTGCCGTATCTCTTCTCCGGCATGATCCCGAACGTCGGGGACGCCTTCTTCGAAACGATGTCAGGGATGACCACGACGGGGGCCTCAGTACTGACCGACATCGAGGCCATGCCGAAGGGGATCCTCTTCTGGCGCTCCATGACGCAGTGGATCGGCGGCATGGGGATCATCGTGCTCACGGTGGCGCTCTTCCCGCTGCTCGGAATCGGCGGGGTCGAACTCTTTGGCGCCGAGGCCCCGGGGCCGACGTCCAGCAAGATCCACCCGCGGATCCGCGAGACGGCCAAGCGCTTGTACTATCTGTACGTCGGGCTCACGGGACTGGCGGTGGTGGTCTACATGATCGGCGGGATGGACTTCTACGACGCGATCAACCACGGGCTTACGACGTTGGCCACCGGCGGTTTCAGCACCAAGAACGCGAGCGCCGCGTACTGGGCGGACTCCCCGTTCATCCAGTACGCGATGATTTTCTTCATGCTCGCGGCCGGGACCAACTACGTGGTCATCTACTACCTCTTCAAACGGCAGTTCAGTCGCGCCTGGGCCAGCGATGAGTTCCGTGCCTACCTCTACATGCTGCTCTTCCTCACGGTGGTGATCACGTCGGTGGTGTACCTCCACGTCGGACTCCCGCTAGAGCAGAGTTTTCGCGACAGCCTATTCCAGATCGTAAGCGTCATCACGACGACCGGCTTCGTGAGCGCGGACTACACCTCGTGGACGGAGAGCATGACGATGCTCTTCTTCGTAATGCTCTTCATCGGTGCCTGCGCCGGCTCGACGGCCGGCGGCATCAAGATCATCCGTCACCTGGTCTTCTTCAAGAACACCTACCTCGAATTCAAGCGCCTCCTGCACCCGCGGGCGGTCGTCCCGCTCAAACTCGACGGCGCGGTCGTCGCGCCACGCATCCTCACCCACATCCTCGTCTTCTTGCTGATCTTCCTCATGACCTTCCTGCTCGGGAGCCTGGCCGTAGTGAGTCTCGGCATGGACTTCCTGAGCGGCATCGGCGCGGTGGCCACGAGTCTCGGCAACGTCGGCCCGGGCATCGGGAAGGTTGGTCCGGTCAACAACTTTAGCGAAGTCCCCATGGCGGCCAAGTGGGTACTTTCGTTCTTGATGCTGCTCGGGCGTCTGGAGCTCTTCACGATTCTGATCTTGTTTACGCCGTACTTCTGGCGCGACTACTAGTCCTCAGCACCTAGGTCCGTCCCGCGGTGTCGCCGGAGATCTACACGGCCTCCGTGCCAATCCCCCGAGTAGCGCAGACGCCATGCGGCACATCACGTGGGGCCTCCTCCAGTACACCCCCTCCACCAGCGAGATGCCCTTGTCGTGGCACGGTCTGTCCTCGTGGCTAACGGCGCCGGAGAATGTTAGAAAGGATCTGAGGAAGATGCCCTCGAGGAAACGCTCGATCCGTAGAAGTAGTCGTAGATGTCGCGGCCAGCTAGCACGACATTGTACTCGGCGTAAGGCGCCACAGGCCGCCCCAACCCTCGCGCTATTTGTCGCCGAACAGGCCGTGGTCCTCTGCGACTGCTGTGGTCACGCCGAGGGCTTTGAGGCAGGACTCGGTCGCGAGGCCGGCCTACCCGCCGCCGATGATCGGCGTGTGCACGTGCCACGTCAGGGGAGGTCCGGAAATCAAAATGCCTCCCCCGTCGTACGACGGAGGAGGCATTAGTTCTCTCAAGCGGGCGCTTAAATGCCGCGCGTGCTGCCGGTCACCAAGTGGATGACGAGAAGGATGATCCCGATCACGCCGAGGATGTAGGCAATGTTCATCGAGATTCCGGCAACGCCACCCATACCGAGAGCTCCGGCGATGAGGGCAATGACGAGGAAGATAATGGCAAGACGTAGCATGGTGGGTCTAGGTTTGATTTGTCTGATAGATGTCGGGACCGCCCCTTCGGTTCACGTAGGGCTCCGTGCGAACACTTGCGTTTCTCCACGGCTTACCCTTGGTGCACCGTGCCAAACTGCCCGCAGACCTGCGCTGCCGGTACATTTCGTCCGGCGCCGAGCACGTCTACCCCCTAGTCGGTAGCCCGCCCCCCGAACCCCAGACCCTCCCCCATGCCCTCGACCGTCTACATCTCCACCATCGAGCCCGACGCCGGTAAGTCGCTGGTATCGCTCGGCCTCGTCGACCTGCTCCTGCGTCGCTCACCGAAGATCGGGTACTTCCGCCCGATCGTGTCCTCGACCGAGGACGCGCACCTCCACCTCCTGCTCGGCCACTTCCGCCTGCCGCAGACCCCGGAGGAGACGTACGCCTTCACCTACGCCGAGGCCAATCGCTACCTCGGCGCCGGGCAGACCGACGTCTTACTTGACGGCATCATTCGGCGCTACAAAGTGCTGGCCTCGCGGTGTGATTTCGTCCTTATCGAGGGCACGGATTTCTCGGGCGAGAGCGCGGCGTTCGAGTTTGACGCCAATGCCGCCATCGCGCGCAATCTCGGGTGCCCCGTCTTGCTGGTCGGCTCCGGGCAGGATCGCAGCCCGGAAGAGGCCGCGCGCCAGCTCCGCGTCGCGATGGACAACTTCCAGCAGGAGGAGACCGAGGTGATCGGCGCGATCATCAATCGCGTGCCCGCCGAACACGCCCCGGCCTACCTCGCGGAGCTGCGCGCGAGCCTCGGGGGTACGGGCAAGAACAAGGAACTGGCCGTGATCCCGTACGACGACACCCTCGCGAGCCCAACCGTGCGCGAGGTCGCCACCCAACTTGGAGCCTCGGTGCTGTTCGCCGGCGAGGAGGCCCTCGAGCGACCGGTCCGCCGCTTCTCCGTGGCGGCGATGCAGCTGCCTGGCCTGCTCAACTACGTGACCGAGGACTGCGCCATCATCACGCCGGCCGATCGCGGAGACATTATGGTCGGTACGCTGGTAGCCCACCGCTCGCCCAACTACCCTAGCATATCGTGCCTCGTGGTGACGGGCCCCTTCGAGATCGACCCGAACATCACGACCCTGCTCGAAGGCAATACTTTCGGGGTACCCGTACTGCGCGTGTCGACCAACAGCTACGAGACGGCCGTGGCGCTGAACGGCGTGCGCGCCCGACTGTCGACCAAGGTCCCGGAGAAGATCGAACTGGCGCTCAGGCTCTTCCACGACAGTATCGACACGACGCACCTCCAGAACAAGATCGTCGACTTCGTGGCGCGGGGCATCTCGCCGCAGATGTTCCTGTACGCCCTGCGGGAGCGGGCCGCGGAGGTCCGGCGACACATCGTTTTGCCGGAAGGCACCGACGAGCGAATCCTCAAGGCGGCCGCCTTGCTCCAGCGTGACCACCTCGTCGACCTCACGATCCTCGGCGACCGCAAGGCGATCGAGAAGATCGTCAAGTCGCACCGCATCGACCTCGACCTCGACCGCCTGCGCGGCGTGATCGACCCGGAGACCGCCATCGAGCGCGATCGCTACGCGGAGGCCCTATACGAGATCCGCAAGCACAAAGGGATGACGCAGCTGGTGGCCGCCGACCTGATGCTGGACGTGAGCTACTTCGGCACCATGATGGTGCAGCTCGGCGAGGCCGACGGCATGGTGTCGGGCGCGGCACACACGACGCAGCACACGATCCGACCGGCGCTACAGTTTGTGAAGACCAAGCCCGGCGTGACACTCGTGAGTTCGGTGTTCTTCATGTGTCTCCCGGACCGCGTGGTCGTCTACGGCGACTGCGCCATCAATCCCGACCCGAACGCCGAGGAGCTCGGGCAGATCGCGGCCACATCGGCCGACACGTCGATGGCCTTCGGGATCGAGCCGCGCGTGGCGCTGCTGAGCTACTCGAGCGGTACGAGTGGTGAGGGTTCGGATGTCGACAAGGTGCGGGCGGCTACGGCTGTCGCCAAAACCCTCAGGCCCGGGATTCCCTTCGACGGCCCGTTGCAATACGATGCGGCTGTAGACTTGGCCACTGGCTTAAAGAAAGCGCCGGGGAGTGAAGTGGCCGGCCGGGCGAGCGTGCTCATCTTCCCCGATTTGAACACGGGCAACAATACCTACAAGGCTGTGCAGCGGGAGACCGGTGCGATTGC
>JBGTKC010000034.1:0-4410 GCA_041744755.1 Saprospiraceae bacterium | reverse complement strand
GAGATCGGCCGCGGTCCGTACACGATCAGCCAGGAGGCCGTGCGCTCGTTCGAGATCTCGACCAACGACTACGACGTCACGCTCGGGCGCCAGGGCGGCGGCACCATCGCGGCGACCACCAAGTCGGGCACCAATGACTTTCAGGGCTCGGTGTTCGTGTTCCACCGCAACGACAAGCTGCAGAGCAAATACGACATCCGCGCCAACGAGCGCACGGCCGACTTCTACAATACGCAGTACGGCTTTAGCGCCGGTGGGCCGATCATTAAGGACAAGCTACACTTCTTCACCGTGTACGAGCGCCAGGACGCCGGCGAGCCCGAGTTCATCGCCGACCTCCAGACCGACGACGACGTGAACCGCATCGGGATCACGCGCGCCAACCTCGACCGCTTCACGGACATCTCGCGACGACTGTACGGCGTCGGCGACGAGCAGCAGACGGGGCAGTTCGACCGCAAGACGACAGCGAATACCTGGTTCGCGAGGCTCGATTGGCAGCTCGATGAGCGCAACCGCCTCACGATCCGCAACAACTACAATGTTTGGGACAATCCCTTCAGCGTCAACGACAACTCGAACGTCACGCTGGCCGAGAGCTGGTCGGACTTCTCGTCGTGGGAGAACAGTACGCTGCTGTCCCTGCGGACGGCGCTGCGCCCGCGGCTCATCAACGAGGTCAAGCTCCAGTACCAGCACGCCGAGCGGGCCTTCGTGCCGAGCGCACAGCTGCCGGCGGCCAATATCCCGCGGGCGATCGTGAACATTAACTCGGTTTTGCCGAACGGCACCAACCGCACCATCTCCGCCCAGATCGGCGGGCAGCGCTTCACGCCCGAGACCAACGAGGAGGATATGGTCCAGCTCACCAACACGACCTACTGGAGCACGCGTGGCCTCAACTTCACCTTCGGGACGGACAACATGGTGACGCGGCTCACGACCCTGCTGTCGAACGAGCAGAACGGCCGCTTCTTCTTCGAGTCGCTGGACGACTACGAGAACCTGAATCCCTCGCGCTACGCCCGCGAGGTGCCGCTGCAGGGACTGCCGATCGTCGAGCAGACCGTCACCGACCTGGCGCTGTTCGCGCAGGTACAGTTCGAACCCATCAAGCACCTCAACGCCACCTTCGGCCTGCGTTGGGACGCGACGGTGTTCTCGGACGCCGCGGAGTTCAACCCGGTCGTCTTTCGCGAACTCGGCATCCGGACCGACAATACGCCGGCCGACTGGGACAACGTGCAACCGCGCCTCCAACTCACGTACGATGTCAAGGGCAAGACCCAGGATCTGTTTCGCCTCGGCGGTGGCGTGTTTAGCTCGCAGCCGCACTACTACGCCCAGGTCAACAACATGCAGAACAGCGGCACGCGCATCGGCGCCATCGACGTGACGGGCGACGCCGTGCCGCGGCCCAACTTCCCCGGCTACCGAGCCGATCCATCCACGGTCCCGGGCGTCCCCGACGGCGTGGCGTCCTTCTCGACCATCAATGCCGTCAGCGACGACTTCGAGGTACCGACGACGTTTAAGGGCAACCTGAGCTACACGCACATCTTCGACGATCGCTACAGCGTGGGCGTCAACGTGCTGGCCAGCGCGACGGTCGACAACTACGTCTACCAGGAGGCCAACCTCGTGCAGGACCCGTACTTCATCTCCGGCAGCGACGGGCGTGAGGTTTTCGTGCCGGCAAATACCATCCGCAACAACGGCATCACCGACTGGACCAAATCGAGGCAGTCGGACCAGGTCGGGCGTGCGCTGCTGCTCACCTCCGACGGGAAGCTCGACCAGGCCGCGATCATCTTCGAGGCCACGGCCCGCGTCGGCGCCGACGGCTACCTCAATGCCTCGTACACCTTCAATCGCTCGCGCGACAACTCGAGCTACAACTGCTGCGTCGCCAACACGTCGACTTTCCTACCCGTGACTGGCGACCCGCGCGACCTGAACTACGGGATCTCGGACAACAACTTCTCCGACAAGCTCGTGGTCAACGGCGCCACGCCGACGCTGAAGGGCTTCCTACTCGGCTTCACGGTGATCGGGGAGGGCGGCTCGCCGTATACCTTCACGGTGAATAGCAACCGCAGCGCCAACGGGGACTTTAACCTCCGCAACGACGTGGCCTACATCTACGATCCGGCCGATCCGAACACCCCGGAGGCCATCCGCACCGCCTACCGCGAGATCCTGGAAAACCCCGAGATCCCGCAGCACTATAAGGACTACCTCCAGGACAGCTACGGTGGCTTCGCCGAGCGCAACGCTGGGTCGAGCCCCTTTCGCGCGATCGTAGACGTGCGCGGGGCCTACCGCTTCAAGTTGCCGAGCACCAAACACGGTATCGAGATCACGGCCGACCTGTTCAACGTGGCCAACTTGCTCAACAAGGAAAAGGGCCGCACCAACGATTACGCCTCCGAGAACCGCCTGATGCGCATCACGGGATTCGACCAGGCTACGCAGTCGTGGGTGTACGACGTCAACTCGGGCGTCGCCACCGAGCCGATCAACGGGACGCCTTGGCGGCTGCAGCTCGGGGCGCGCTACACCTTCGGCGGCTACTGAATATCCTACCCGACCAAGTACCAAATCCTATTCGCCGGAGGTCGACAAGTGTCGGCCTCCGGTTTTTCACGCTCGTTGTAGGGGGCCGCGGTCCGACCTTCCCGCTCGATGTGTGCTGCCGCCCACCTGTTTCAAAATCAACTGAATGACTCGTCTCCTTTACGTGCTACTGGCCTTACTCACCTGCGCCTTCGCCGCCTGTCTCGGCGGCAGGCAGCAGACCAGCTACGTGGCCTCCGAAGTTCCGCGCACCGAGCTTCCCAACGGCTGGAGCCTGAGCCCGGTCGGCACGCACGTCGAGCTCGGCGACTTACCCCTTAACGCGGTGTTGAGCCCGGACGGCAAGCGCCTCGCGGTCACCAACAACGGGCAGAGCACACACAGTCTGCAGTGGATTGATGTAGCCTCGCAGCAGATTCTATCGACGCTCGAGATCGAGGCCGGCTGGTTGGGCTTGGCCTTTGATGGCAGCGGCGAGACCTTGTTTGCTTCCGGTGGGGAGACCAACAAGGTCTGGGTCGTCGCGACGCGCGGCGACAGTCTCGTGTTGCGGGACTCGCTGGTTTTGGCGCAAGCCTGGCCCAAAGACACGGCCTCGGTGGCGGGGCTGAGTTTTGACGAAAGTCGCCAACGCCTGTACGTCGTCACCAAGCGCGACAGTAGCCTCTACACTTTCGATACGCGCAGCAAGGCGCTCGTGCAGCGGACGCCGCTCGGGGCCTCGGCCTACACCTGTGTGTACGACCGGCGGCGCGACGAACTGTACCTGTCACTGTGGGACAAGTCGAGCGTGGCCGTCGTCGACGCAAAGACGCTCGCAATTACGGAGGAGATTGCGGTCGGCTACCACCCGAACGAGATCGTGCTGCACCCGCGCGACGGACGGCTGTTCGTGGCCTGCTCGGACGAGAACGCGGTGGCCGTCGTAGACCTGAATACCCGGCGTGTCATCGAGCAGCTCAACTGTGCGCTGTACGCCGACGCGCCTGTGGGGAGTACGACCAATAGCCTCGCTTTGTCGCCTTCCGGCAAAACCCTCTACGCCGCGAATGCCGACAACAACTGCCTGGCAGTCTTCGACGTGCAGGACGCCGGCGAAAGCGTCTCGGAGGGCTTCATTCCGACCGCGTGGTATCCGACCGCCGTGCGCGTCGTCGGCGAGGCGCTGCTGGTGGTGAGCGGGAAGGGACTTTCGTCAAAACCCAACCCCAACGGCCCAAACCCGTACCTGCGCCGCGACGAGGACACCGAGTACATCGCGCGGCTTTTCAAAGGCACGCTCACGAAACTGCCCGCGCCCAGCGAGGCCGACCTGAAACCTCTGACGGAGCTGGTCTACGGTAATACGCCGTACACGAAGGCGAAGGAGCTACTCGCCGCCGGCGATCCGGACGGGCCGATCCCGCGCGCGGTCGGCGGCGCGAGTCCGATCAAGTACGTCTTCTACATCATCAAGGAGAATCGCACCTACGACCAAGTGTTGGGCGATATGCCGGCGGGGAATGGCGACGCGAGCCTGTGCCTCTTCCCGGACAGCGTCTCCCCGAATCACCACGCCCTGGCGCGGGAGTTCGTGCTGCTCGACAACTACTACGTCAACGCCGAGGTGAGTGCCGACGGCCACAATTGGAGCACGGCCGCCTACGCGACCGACTACACCGAGAAGACCTGGCCAACGAGTTACGGCCAGCGCGGCGGCACCTACGACTACGAGGGCGGCCGCGAGATCGCCTACCCGAAGCGCGGCTACGTGTGGGACCACTGCCAGCGCGCCGGGATCAGCTACCGCACCTATGGGGAGTTCTCCAACCTCAACGAGACGTACCTGAAGAG
>JBGTKC010000033.1:0-2033 GCA_041744755.1 Saprospiraceae bacterium | reverse complement strand
GTATCAACAACAGCAGTCTAACCAAGCGCTCACCGGCGACGACAGCAAGATTGGAGGAGCGTACTTGCTCAGGATCGGGGTGAGTCACAGACTCAATAAGCAGGTCGATATCTACCTCGCGGCCGGAGCCCAGGGGGTGGTTACCAGTCGACGCGCCTTCCGGACCTTCGACGTCGGCGGCCGACCGGCCCTCGGCCTCACTTATCGGCCCCGTAGTTAGTCTTCGCGTCTTTCGCCCAACCGATAATACCGCCCCCCTCGCTTGTTGCCCTCGGTGGCTATCCGGTCGAGCGCAAACGTATCCGAGGGTGCCGCCAGTGGCTCGGACAACTGTCCGCGGTGCAGACGCTCGTAGCGCTCGTAGCCGATTGCCGTCCTGGCGGCCAGTCGCTCGAAAAGCAGCCACCTCTTCGCGATAGATTTCCATTCAGCCCGGACCACGCCCGCGAATACCTAACTTTTCGACCCCGAGCCGTAGGCCATGAAGCCAAACGTTTTGCCGACAAGGCCAACGTCCTTCTCCGCAGCCCGCGCCAGGGTACTCATCAGGGCTAAAAAATCGAGCCAGTGTACATGTTGCCCACCAGCGACGACGCGTCCGTGGTGCCGGCCAACTGCTGTTCCACGTAACTCTTGTATAGACCCGACTTGCCGACCGCCCGGAGATATCCTTCCCACGCCTCTCCGCTCGTTTCCTCGGGTGCTGGAGGGAGCTTGGCGCTCTTCGCGAGATCACGCCAGACCTCCTGGCGCATGAGTTCGCGCACCAACAGCTCCACCAGCATCCGCCGGCCGTGCGCGGCGTCGGGAGGTGCACCACCACGCGCTCCCAGCCAAAGAGCGGCTGTTGGTCCACGGGTGTCTCCGACAGTCGGACGTAGTGATCGTAAGCGCTCCGCACGCGAGCCTGGTACTGCTCGTTGCTGCACGGCCCGTCGAAGGTCGGCGGCGCGGTGTGGACGCCAATGGCTTCGTCGTTGGCGTCGAGCACGCCCCTCTGAGAGAAGTCTCCGTCCGTGAGACTCAGGAGCCCCCGGCCGTTGGTGATGTCGGCTTTCGCCAAAACCTCCGGTCGTTGGGCCTCGATCATGTCGAGGACCTCTGTCATTATGTCGGCGCGCCTTACCTGGCGCACGGGCTTGAAGAAGTCGTGCACCCCGCGGGAGGAAACCCCGACGTCCGGCAGTATGGCCAGCAGGCGGGGGTGGTCGCGCCCGAGGATCGCCACCGCACCGGCGCCCTGTGTGTACTCTCCCGTCGAACCGAGCTCGTACTTCGCCACGTCGCTCGCGACCACGATGCCGACGCGTCCCTCGCCGCTCTTCACCCAATCCACCGTGTTCAACAAGGCATCGACCGCGCCGATGCAAGCGAACGTCAGGTCCACCACGTCGCACTGGTCGAGACACTCCCGCCCGTGCGTGGACTTGTAGACGCTGCGCAGTGCCGCGAGCACGTAGGTCGCGGTGGGCTTAGCGCCGTCGAGAGCGCTCTCCGTGCCGAGGTAGAGTCGTCCGATCTCCTGCGGGCGCAGGCCATTACGTTCGATAAGTTCGTAGGCAGCATTGGCGGCCAGCGTCGCCGTATCCTCGAAGATGTCCGGCAGGGACATCGCTTCCAGACCGAGCCCGAGGCGTAGTTTGTCCGGGTCAATCCCGCGAGCGGTCGCGAGGTCGGCGATCGGGAGGAAATGTCGCGGCACGTAAAGTGCCATGTCGTCGATGCCGACGGGTGGCCGTTGGGCGCTACGGTAGTTCATGTGTTGACCAGCGTCGAGGCGGCCGGGGCCACGCAAGTATACGCTAGACCCGCCGAGAGACCTCAGCGAGGACGACTTCGTCTTGGCCAGGTAAAGAGTCTAGTCAGTTCTTCAATCACCCAGCAGATCGGGTCGCCGCTCCTTGGTATGCCGCAGGGACTCCTCGTGGCGCCAGTCGTCGATCTTGCCGAGGTCACCGCTCAAGAGGATCTCCGGCACCTCCCAACCACGAAACTCCCTCGGTCGGGTGTAGACCGGCGGCGCCAGAAGATCG
>JBGTKC010000032.1:0-5386 GCA_041744755.1 Saprospiraceae bacterium | reverse complement strand
TCAGGCAGGCGCTGTCGGCGGCACTCGGGGTCGAGATCCAAATCATCGACGGCGACCGGGAGGCGGGCCTGATCGCCAAGGCCGTGCTCGCGGCCCCTCTGCCGCCCGCGGACCACTACCTCATCATGGATATCGGCGGTGGCTCGGTGGAGTTTATCCTCACCGACGAGCGGAAGACACTCTACCTCGCGAGCTTTCCCGTGGGCGCGCAGGTTTTGCGCAGGCGCTTCCACGTCGAAGAGCCGTTCGTAGGTGCAGGTGGGGCACATCATGAACGATCTGCACAAAGTGCACCCCAACCTCAAGCCTTGGTAGGCTACCTAACCCAAACTCTCGCACCTATGGTTAAAGCTTGCGAAGGTTTAGAAGTCCAACTCGTTGGCTCCAGTGGGACGTTTGATGTGTTGGCGGACTTGTACGGGCAGGTTTTGGCGCAAGCCGTTTGGACCCTCGACCCGGCGCAGGTGCGGAACCTCTTTAACGAGAGCGCGCGGATGACGGAGGAGGAGCGTTTTGCGGACACGCGTATCCCCGACGATCGGGCAGACATGATCGTGGTGGCGTTGGGCTTGATCGATTTCGTGGTGGAGCGACTGCCGCAGCGCCAGGTGGTGACCTGCGCATACGCACTCAAGGAGGGCGCTCTATTAGAGATTTTGGGCTAACAACCGCGACCGTCTTCTGCGGGTTTGCCGCACGTATTCCTTATGGCCGAGACTCCGACGAAAGCTAGCTACGGCCTCCTGGGCCGCATCATCCAGGAGGCGCGCCCGTACCGTGGACTGCTGATTATCTCGGCGGTGCTGGCCATTGCGTCGGCGCCCATCTCGGCGGCGCGTCCGTACCTGGTGCAGTTGATGGTGGACGACTACATCATCAAGTTCGACCTGGAGGGCCTGCAACGAATGACCCTGATCGTGGTCGGCTTCACGGTCCTGGAGGCGATCGTTCGGTATGCCTTCACGTACATCACGAACTGGTTGGGGCAGAGCGTGGTGCGCGACCTGCGGGACAAGGTCTTCCGGCACATCCTGAGCTTGCGACTTACCTACTTCGACCGCACCCCGATCGGGACTTCCACTACGCGGACGATCAACGACATCCAGACGATCAATACCGTCTTTACCGAGGGCGGCGTGTCGATTCTGGCGGACATGCTGGTGGTCGTCGTGGTGCTCGGCCTGATGCTGTCCATCGACTGGAAGCTCACGCTCGTGTGCCTGACGACGATCCCATTGTTGATTTGGGCGAGCTATATCTTCAAGGAGGCTGTGAAGGAGTCCTTTCAGAATGTCCGCACGCAGATTTCGCGGATGAACGCCTTTTTGCAGGAGCGCATCTCGGGCATGGCGGCGGTGCAGGCCTTCAATGCCGAGCGCCAGGAGGCGGCCAAGTTCAAGGTGATCAATCGGGATTACACGAGCGCTAACCTGCGGGCCATCCTGTACTACGCTATTTTCTTCCCCGTGGTCGAGATTTTGTCGGCGGCGAGCCTGGGACTGATGGTGTGGTGGGGCGCGCGCGGCGTGATCGGCGGGGACGTGAGTCTGGGCGTGCTGATCGCCTTTCCGATTTACCTCAACATGCTCTTCCGCCCGATCCGGACGCTGGCCGATAAATTCAATACGCTGCAGATGGGTCTGGTGGCGGCTGAGCGGGTGTTCGGATTGCTCGATCGCAACGACAAAATCCCCGACGAAGGCCGGCTGGCGCCTGCCGAGATCGAAGGCAACATCGAGTTCGACAACGTGACCTTCGCATATGTCGAGGCGGAGTGGGTGCTGGAGGAGGTGAGTTTTAGCCTTGCGGCAAAACAGACCCTGGCGATCGTCGGGTCGACGGGTAGCGGTAAGTCGACGATCATCAATCTGCTCAATCGCTTTTACGAGATCCAGCGCGGGGAGATCAGGTTGGATGGCAAACCTCTGCCGGAGTACTCGTTGGAGTACCTGCGTTCGCGTCTGGCGATCGTGCTGCAGGATGTTTTCCTCTTCGGCGGCACCGTGGCCGACAACATCACCCTCGCCGACGAGAGCATCTCTCGCGAGCGCGTCATCGAGGCCGCCCAGATGATCGGGGCGCACGACTTCATCATGCGCCTGCCGGACGGCTACGACCACATCGTCCACGAGCGCGGCGCGACCTTGAGTATGGGCCAGCGGCAACTGATCAGTTTCGTGCGGGCGCTGGTGTTCGATCCGGACATCTTGATCCTGGACGAGGCGACGAGTTCGATTGATCCGGAGTCGGAGGCGGTCATTCAGTACGCGATCGAGAAGTTGATCGAGCGGCGGACGTCGATCGTGATTGCGCACCGCCTGGCCACCATCCGGCACGCGGACAAGATTCTGGTGCTCGACAAGGGTAGGGTAGTGGAGTTCGGAACGAGGGAGGAGTTGCTGGGGATTGAGGGCGGGCACTTTCGGGAGCTTTGGGAATTGCAGTACGTGGCGGCGTAGTTCCGGGTGGTCACTGCGAGGGCTCTGACCTTCGACGCACACGGCCCCGCGCTCGACGTACGCGCTCAACTACCCCTTTCCCGCCGTCGTTACTACCCCGATGCTCAACCGCGCCCACATCGTCCGCCCGTCCATCGGCTCTGCTATCGTCGGACTCCTTGCTTTCGTACTCTTCATCTGGCTGCTGTTCAAACTGGCGGCCTTTGCCTTCAAGCTGCTGCTTTTTGCCGGGCCCATCTTGCTGGTCGCGGCGCTGTTTATTGATCGCGAGACCGTGTTCGGTTTTTTCCGTTGGATCGGGGCTACGTTCCGGGAGGACCTTTTGCGCGGGCTGCTGTATGCGGTCGTGGCCGTCGTCGCTTATCCACTCGTTTGTGGCTACCTCTTCGTGAAGGCACTCCTCAAGCGGACGGTGCGCAAGAAAATGGCTGACTTCCAGGAGCAGATGCAGCAGCGGGGCGGCTTTCCGGGGGCGGGCGGGCCGAGTATCGGGCGTGAGGACGATGGCTTCGATACCGTGCAGCGCGAGGGCGGAGTGGTGATAAAAATTCCGCGGAGCGAGTAGCGTCTGGGTTTCCAGTGCTAATTGACTTTGACGGAATCATTGCCGCTCTCATCGCCCAGCCCGGCTCGGGGCGCTGGCGCTTCCCCTCGCCAGACTGGCCTCGCTCATGGCGGACCTACCGGCCCGCTGCCTCCCTGGTGCAGTCCTCAGTGGGCCGGTAGGTCCACCATTCGAGAGGCCAGTCCACACGCCGAGGCCGCAGGCCGACCGCGGGCGGGCTGGGCGGACCGATGCCCGATGCCCGATCCAAATCCATGTCCACGTCCACGTCCCTAGGGTATTTCTTCTAAGGTCAATCAGCGTGGACGCTGCAAGACGATACCTTGCGCGGTAAGTGCTCACCTTCTTCAGTATTGCAGCGATCGCGCTTGGCATCGCTCACGCAGCTCTACAGGGTTGGTTTATGTATGGCTGGTTGCACACCGCGGAGCCGAAGGGTCATCACCTCCCTCGTGCGTGGAGTATCGTAATAGCCGCCCGCAATGAGGCCGAAACATTAGCACTGCCGCCGGTGATTAATTCCTTTCAACGTAGTGTGCTGTCGAGCCTCGACCCGGCGTACCAATCTTGGAATCCTCGCTACGGCCCGCCCGAGCGTGGACCCTACGAGGTGATCCTCGTCGACGACCACTCTACCGACAGCACGGCCGCCATCGCGCGACGCTACCCGCACGTGAACGTGCTCGTTTTGCCGGAAGGCCTCCACGGTAAGAAAGCGGCCCTCACCTACGGCATCGAGCACGCCACTGGCAACTGGATTGCGACTATCGACGCCGATGTATTCGTGCGGGAAGACTGGCTCCGCCAGCTAGATGCTGCGACCACGGGCAGGGTCGCTGTGGCCGCCCCGGTGCAACTCCGGCCCCGGCCCGAAGCCTCTTGGTTCCAACGCTGGCAGGCGCTCGACTTCTGCGGTATGATGCTGATCACGGCGGGGAGCATCCATCACGACAAATTCGTCATGGGCAACGGCGCCAATTTAGCTTTCGCCAAAACGGCTTACGAGGCCGTCGGTGGCTACGAAAGTCCGGATGGCCGTGAGTCGGCCAGCGGCGACGACATGGTATTGCTCGGTAAACTCGCCGAGCGTTTTCCCGGAAGGGTGACTTTCGCCAAGGATTGGAATGCCATCGCCTATACGTCTGCGCAGTCCACGCCAAAAGGCTTCATCCGGCAGAGGTGGCGCTGGTCGGCGAAGACAGGTCTTAACCACCAACCAGTGCTCACGGCGGTGCTGGGCTTTACGTGGGTCTTTCACGTCGGGTTGCTTGTCGGCGTGCCGCTGGCCATGGCGGGCTACCTGCTGTGGTCCGCGCTGGGTGTAGCGTGGATGTTGAAGCTCGTGATAGACTGGGCGCTGCTGCGGGAGGCGACCGGCTTCTTCGGCCAGCGGCGCCTGCTCGACTGGACGTACCCCCTGCAGTCCTTCGTGCACACGCTGTACGTGGCGGGGATCGGGACGCTTGCGCTGCTACCGATAGATTACGAGTGGAAGGGGCGGCGGTGGCGGGTGTGAAGGCTTATTCTCCTCGGAAGTGATCCTCAATTAGTTTCTGGATTTCGGCAACGGTGATGTTGCTTTGATCGGTTTTTGAGTACAACGTAAGTAGGAATTTCGCCACCGGAAGCTCCATATAGTAGATCAGCCTAAAGCCCCCGCTCTTCCCTCGTTTAGCGTCTCGGTTGGGCATTCTCACTTTATAGGTCGGATGACTTACCCCCTTCACGCGATCCCCGAGCACCTCCCCGGCCTCCAGTGAGGTGAAGACTGCGTCAACCTCGAATGCTACTCTCGGATATCGCTTGTGCATTCGCTTCAGGGCGCTCACGAAGTAAGAGGTAGGTTCAACCTTCATCCTCCAACTCGTTTAGCAGAGCGCGAAACTCTTCGGTGGAGACCGTCCGCCCCGCCTTAATATCCTGGAGCGACTTGCGCATTTGCACCTCGGGCGGGTCCTGGCTCGCTTCCCACAGCGCCTCCTCCATATCTTCGAGGCGCTCGTCGTCGGCCTCGTTGATGAGGGCGAACATCTTGTCGCGGAGCTGCTGGTACTTGTCGAGGTGGAGCTGGGTCATGGTGATACGAAGGTAAGGATGCAACGCAAAATGGAGATTCACTCTTGCTTGTCTCGAAGCTTGACGCCTATTCCTGGGTGGATGGCGGTTGCACTTCCGGCAACTCTTCGATCAGCGCGTTGACCTCAGCGGCGTTCAGGCTCGCGGTATCGGTCTTGGAGTAGATGGCGAGGAGGTAAATTGTCTCCTCGACCACCGTCACGTACACCACGCGAAAGCCGCCGGACTTGCCGCGGTTAGCGTCACGGTTCGGGAGGCGGACTTTGTAGGCGGGGCGGGTGGTGCC
>JBGTKC010000031.1:0-5100 GCA_041744755.1 Saprospiraceae bacterium | reverse complement strand
CGACCGCGGTGCGGACCACGCTCGCGGCGGAGGCGCGCCTCGCGCGGCTTGCCTCCTCGCCCCCGCGGCGGCTGGGCCAGTGGTTGACGAAGTAGTGGAGGGTGTCACCGAGCAGTAGGCCCTTGACGTAGAGGACGTCGCGGGTCGTGAGTTCGGAACCGTCGTCGGCTAAGGCGTCGAGTGAGACGCGGAGTGGGGCGCTGTAGATGGGTGTGAACTCCGCGCGCCGGTAGATGAGCCCGACGTCGATACCGCGGGAGTCTGGAGACTCGTAGTGCAACACGTCGTAGCCGCTCGCCGATAGCTCGGACGTCGCGATGAGCTCCCGCAGCACGCGGGCGTTCTCCACCTCGGCCAAGCCCACGAGGGCAGGCCCGCCCGGCATCACTTCGCTGCCCATGTCCAGAATGGCTCTGGCGGTCCGCGCCAATCGCTCTCCGTAACGCGCGGACGTCCACGCTTTGTCGCTTCCGGGAGAGAACTCATCGTCGCCGGGGTTGTCTGGGTCGTCATCGGCGTCGAAGAGGTTTTCGACGTTGTAAAACCCGAGGACCGCCACGTCCGCGCCAGATGTGCCGCCACCCGACTTGCCCACCCTCGCGGTGCACGAGAAAAACAGAAGCGCACACGCCAACGCAAAAAGCCTCAGGGAGGGTAACAACATGGATGCAGGGCTAAAGGCCGCAAGGTATCCCGTCGCTCGTCACGGCTGTGTACCCCAAGAATGCCCCTAGGCGCGGCAGAACCTCGCTCGCACCTCATCGATGAGTCCTGAGACGAAGAGATACTAGGTAGTCAGAGTTATGGTTAATCCGTAGTAAATTCGCCGCCGTACGATTGGTACAGGTAAGCTTTCCGGTTGAGCGAAATTTACACAATACTTTATTACGCTCTCGATTTGCCGGTTTATCTGGTCCGTCCCGCGTATGCGTATTGTTCATCCCCACCGCAGGGGACTCGCCCTGCCGCACCGACGATTACATCGAGTGTCCTCGGCGCGAGGGCATTCGCCAAACCGCGTACCCCTAGTCTCAAGTATACTCTCGCGGATGATAGCTTGCTGTCGATCAGTGATTTTCCACTGAGGGCTACCGCCAAGTGGTGTAGCCCAATCCTCACTCCTCAAACCTCGCCTGAGTACCGACCGTGCTCGTCGCCCGGCGCTCACCATCACCCGCGGCCCCGCCGCCAGGGCACTAATCATTTGCAAATCGGCGGCCCGAGAGCGCGGCCGTACCCTCATCCCACCCTCCAATCTTATTAAAGCAATCCTGTATGCAAGTCGAAGCTAGCGTCATGCCCCTCGAGTTTAAGCAATTCCAAGTGGCCTACGATAAATGTTCACTTGGGCCCTCCACTGACGCCGTCGTCCTCGGGGCCTGGGCGGAGTGCAGTGGGGTCCGAAAGGTGCTCGACGTGGGCTGTGGCTCCGGGCTCATCGGCCTCATGATTGCCCAGCGCTGCCCGGACGCCGAGGTGATCGGGGTCGAGATCGACGCCGAGGCCGCCGAGCAGGCGAGCTACAACGTGTCGGAAAGCCCGTGGGCCGACCGCGTGAGCGTCGTTCACTCCGACATCCAGAGCTACGCCTCGAAGACCGAAGAGCGCTTCGATCTCATTGTCTGCAACCCGCCCTTCTTCAGCGGCGGCAACCTCACCGCCGGTGCGAGTCGCATGGCGTTGCGGAGCACCAAGAAACTACCGCACGGCGATCTGCTGGCCGCCTTCCGAACGCTCCTCTCGCCGACGGGCAGGGGCGTGGTCGTGCTGCCCTACATCGAGGGTCTGCGCTTCTGTGAGTTGGCTCGCAGCTATAACCTCTACCCCGTGCGGATCCTCCAGATCCGCGCCGAGGACGAGCAGCCGATCGAGCGACTCGTCATCCAACTCGACCGCAAGCGCATGGAGCCGATCCGCTACGACATGCCTATGCGCTACGAGGGCGGCGAGGCCCACCGCCAGTTCAAGCGCCTCACGAAGGCGTTTTACGCTGAGTTCTAGGTCATCGCGAATCATAGCCCTAGGACCGCGTCGCTCGGCATTCAGATCGTAAGTTTCGACTGGCCCTGGCCGGCCGACTACGGCGGCATCATCGACGTGTACTACCGCATCGACGAGTTGCTCGCGCGCGGGGTCCACGTCCGGCTTCACGTCGTGGCGCACGTAGACCGCAGCACGGGCGTCCCCGAGCACTGGCGTTCGGCCGGCATCGAGGTTTTCTTCCACTTGCGTCGCGGGGCGTGGAGTGCGCTTTCGCCAAAACCGTACATCGTGGCCTCGCGCACGGTCGGCTCGCTGTTGCCGAACCTCGTCAACGGCCCGCCGATCATCCTTTTCGAAGGCGTCCACTGCGCGGGCTGGCTGGCGCACCCGCGACTCGGTGGCAAGGCACAGTGGGTGCGGGTCCACAACCGCGAGTCGGAATACTACCAGCAGCTCAGCGAAGCCCCGACTACGACCCTGCGCCGATTCTACTACCGTGAGGAGGCGCGCCGGCTTCGCGGCTACGAGTCGTCGGTTTTGGCGCAAGCCGACCTCCTTCTGCCGATGAGCCCCCACGATGAAGCCTGGTGCCGTACGCTCAACCCGCGGGAGGTCCTGCTGCACCCCAGCTACGTCGGACCGAGATCCGTCACCGCGCAGCTTGGCACTGGGGACTACGCCCTCTTCCACGGCGCCCTCCACGTGGACGACAACGAGGCCGCGGCACGCGAGCTAGTGGCGGTGATGCAGCAACGGCCCGGACGTAGGCTCATCGTTGCAGGACGTACCCCGAGCGGAGGACTGGCGGCTTTCGCCAAAACCCACCCCAACGTAGAACTCATCGCCGACCCGAGTACGGCGGAGATGCACACCCTGGTGCAGGGGGCGCAGGTGGTGTTGCTGCGGGCAAAGCATCGGGCAGGCTACAAAATCAAACTGATCGAGAGCCTCGCGATGGCGCGACACGTCGTCGCCAACGCCGCCATCGTGCACGGGGCGCCCGGGCTGCGCGGGGCGGTGACTCTGGCGGATTCGGAGGCAGACCTGCTCGCCGCCATCGACGCGGCTTGGGAGCGCGCGTGTACCGAAACCGACCTCGCCGAGCGCCGCATTCTACTACAGCCATACCTTAGGGACGCGCTGGTCCAACAGCTGGTCCAAAAGATCGAAGAAGCAACTTTCAGTAGAAACTGAAAGTATTGAAAGTGCGTTACAGTGGGTATAGATTACCCGCCATGATTGACACCGGTATCCTCAAACCGCTCCAACTCGATACGCGCCTGAGTCCAGCCTTGATGGATGTCGCCCGCAAGGTGGTCGCCGGCGAGCGGCTTACGTTCGACGACGGGATACTTCTTTTTCACGAAGCCCCGCTGGCGTATTTGGGTGTTTTGGCGAATGCCGTCCGAGAAGACCGCCACGGCGACAGCACTTATTTCAACCGAAATTTCCACCTCGAGCCGACCAATGTCTGTCTGTATTCATGCACGTTTTGCAGTTACTCCCGACTGATCAAGAAGCGCGACGAGGGCTGGGAGCTGACGGCCGACGAGATGATGGCCGAGATCTACAAGTATGACGACGAGCCTGTCACGGAGGTGCACATCGTGGGTGGGGTGCTGCCGCAGTATGATTTGACCTTTTATACCGACCTGTTTAGTCGCATCCGCGCCCACCGACCGGAGTTGCACATCAAGGCCCTCACGCCTGTTGAGTACCACTATATTTTCAAGAAGGCGAAGGTAAGTTATGCCGAAGGGATGCGCCAGATCAAGGAGAGTGGGGTAGGGTCGATGCCGGGCGGTGGGGCCGAGATTTTTCACCCTGAGATCCGCGACCAGATTGCGGGCGGGAAATGCTCCGGCGAAGAGTGGCTCGATATACACCGCGAGTGGCACAAACTGGGGATGCGCTCGAATGCGACGATGCTCTACGGTCACATCGAGCGCTACGAACACCGTATTGATCACCTGGAGAAGCTGCGGAGTCTACAGGATGAGACCGGCGGATTCCAAACCTTCATCCCGCTGAAGTTCCGACGCGAGAACAACCAGATGTCGCACGTCACCGAATCGACGACCATCGAAGATTTGCGCTGCTATGCGATCAGTCGGCTGTATCTCGACAATTTCGACCACGTCAAGGCCTACTGGCCGATGATCGGTCGAGAGGTGGCGCAGCTGCTGCTGTCGTTTGGCGTGGATGACATCGACGGTACGATTGACGACACCACCAAGATTTACTCCATGGCCGGTGCCGAAGAGCAAACGCCGGCAATGAGCACCGAGGATTTGGTGAAGCTGATTCGCGCCGTTGGGCGCCGGCCCATCGAGCGGGATACGCTGTATGGTGTCATCAAGGATTATACCGGCGTCGAGTTCGCGAGCGACAAGGAGTTCCGGGGATACCTTTCCCTACCGGTGGTCGAGTCACCATCGACGGAACGAGTTTTGGCGGAAGCCGACGTCGACCAGGGCCCCGACAACCGACCCGCGTGATGGCCGGCCGTAGCGTCATCATCGCCCGCCACGGCGAAACTGAATTGAATCGGCTCGGCATCGTGCAGGGGAGCGGGATCAATCCTGGGCTGAACGAATTAGGCCAGGCGCAGGCGCTCGCCTTGCACGAGGCCTTCGAAGGGCAATTCGATCTCGTCGTGAGCAGCGGGATGCTGCGCGCCGCCGAGACCGCCGCGCCCTTCCACGCCGATGGCGCCACTCCCTATGTCGAGGTCCCCAACCTAAGAGAGATTTGCTGGGGTGCCTTCGAGGGCAAGGTCGCCGAACCGTGGATGCGCGCCGAGTACGCCGCCCTGATGGCCAGCTGGGAGGCCGGGGACTACGACGCGCGTCACCCCGGGGGCGAAAGTGCCCAGGAGCTCGGCGATCGTATGTGGACCGGGTGGCAGGAAGTATTGGCGATGGACTTCACGCGGGCACTAATCGTGACACACGGGCGCGCACTGCGCTGCCTGATTTGCCTGCTCGACGGGCAGCCGCTGTCGAAGATGAACGCTTACGCCCACGCGAATGCTGGCTATTACGAAGTCGAGGTAGACGGTGGCCATGCCCGGGTCGTGAGCCACAACCAAGTCTCCCATTTGTCCGCCCTCGAACC
>JBGTKC010000030.1:0-5813 GCA_041744755.1 Saprospiraceae bacterium | reverse complement strand
CCCTCGGCGGTCGCCGGGGTGGCGCCGCTCCCGAAGGTCCACGCGTAGGCGGTGGCCCCGTCGGGGTCGGCGACGCGGAACGTAAAGTTCGCCTGATCGCAGACGCCGCCCGCGGTCGCGGCCACGATGCTCGGGGCGGGTAGTGGGTCCGCCACCGGGATGGTCACCTCGACCGTTTGGGTACACACCCCCGCGCCGCCGTTCCGGGTGACGGTCGCGGCGTAAGTGCCGGCTGGGACACCCGCGAACGCCCCGGTGGTATTGGTGGCCCCATCGAGAGCGTAGGTGTAGGTGCCGCCGGGGGATACGCTCAGCGTAACGCCCCCACCGTCGGGAGAGGCGCAGGTAGCGGGCGTGACCTGCGCCGTGATCTTGAGATCGACCTGGGTAACGACGTCAACGCGCTTGGTGATCGTCACCGAGCAGTCGTTGGTGACGGTGAGGGTCACGAACCGCGGGCCGTTCGACCCGACGAACGTGACGTCCACCTGCTGTCCCACGGCGGTCCGCGGGGTGGCGTCCGGGCCGAAATCCCAGGCGTAGGTCGCATTTGGGCTGTCGAGCCCCTCGAAGGTCCACAGCGCCGAACCGCAGCTCGCCAATATCGTCCGCGATGCAAACCCGGCTGTAGGCCCTGCGAACAGCGCCGTCGAGGCGCCGAAGTCGATCGTGAAGCCGGGGTTGTCTGGGTCGTCGTTGTTGACCATCAGGCTGTAGGTGCGGCCCGTCACCGTGGTGAGTTCCTGGAGGTAGTTGTTTTGCCCGTTGGCGCAGCCCAACTGCTCCTGGGTGTCGCTTTCGCCGACCCGCAGGCCCGTCGCGCCTCGGCAACCGTCCCCCCCGGAGGCCATGCAGCGGATGAGGCGCTTCCCGCTACAGTCCCCGGGGCCGTTGGGCAGCTCGAAAAGCACGAAGTCTAGATCGCCCGTGGGTAAGTCGGGGATGAGGTCGAAGACCAGCACGCCGTCATTGGCGGCGGTGAAGGTGTACCAGACCGACTGCGACTCGACGGGGAGGCAGCTCCCCGGCACCATCTCGTCGGTGTCGTCCCCGGCGCCGACCAAGGACCGGACCACGAAGCCCGTGGGCTTCCCGCAGAGCACCTCCGAGACACGACAGTCGCTAGCGGGTGGCGGACCGGGGACGAAGCTCCGCACGCACAGCGAGAACGTGCCCGTGTCGCGGGCCTCCTGCGCGAAGACGCGGACGAAGTAAGACTCCCCCGGCACGAGGTCCCCGCTCGAGAAGGACGTGAGACCCGAGCTGGTGGGATTGAGCCCACAGCCCACTGGGGCAAGGTTGCCGCAGGCCCCGCCGTAGACGGAGAACTGCGCCCTACGGAGCGTCGATGTGGCCTTGCTGCCGTCGATCTTGATGGCGACCCCCGCGCTCTGCGCCACGAACCTGAACCACACATCGGGCGACACGTTGCCGAGATCGCAGTCGTCGGCGCCCGGGCCGCGAGTTGCGCCGGTGAGGGTGAACTGGCCGTCCGCCGAACAGTAGTTGGTCACGTCCTCGAGGACGAAGGCCCCTCCGCACTCGTCACCCTGCGCGTGGAGCGCCGCCGCTGCCGCTACCCACAGCCACGCCCCTAAGAGAATCCGTTTCATATTCACCCAACCTGTCTAGCGGTCCCGAAAGTACGAGCAATCCCCAAATCGATTCCGGTGTGCCCCGGCGGGAGGCTTAGTTTTGCCGGCCTATGACCTACCTCGCCGTCGTCTACGTGATGCCCCACAAGGAACTGCTCGACCCCCAGGGCAAGGCCGTCAAGAACAGCCTGCCTAACGTCGGCGTCGAGGGGGTGCGCGACGTGCGCGTAGGCAAGCGCATCGAGCTCCGCGTGGAGGCCGACTCCGAGTCCGCCGCCGAGTCCCAGGTCGAGAAGGCCTGCAAGTCCGTGCTCGCCAACCCGATCATGGAGCGCTTCGAGTTCACGCTCTCCCCCGCCGCCGAAGCGTAGGCGCCGATGCTCTACCTCGTGCCCACGCCCATCGGCAACCTCGGCGACGTGACTGCGCGCGCGCGAGAGGTTTTGGCGGAAGCCGACCTCGTCCTGTGCGAGGACACTCGCACCACGGGCTCTTTACTGAAGCTTCTAGGCCTTTCGGCAAAACAGTTGAGCGCCTTCCACGCCCACAATGAGCACGGGAGGGTGGAAGCGTACGTCGAGCGCCTGAGGCAAGGCGGAACGATCGCGTTGGTAAGCGACGCCGGGACCCCCGCCATCAGTGACCCGGGCTTCCTCCTCGTGCGCGCCTGCCGCGAGGCCGGCGTGGAGGTGAGTTGTCTCCCCGGCGCGACGGCCTTCGTGCCGGCGCTCGCGGCCAGTGGCTTGCCCTGCGACCGCTTCCACTTCGAGGGGTTCCTGCCGCAGAAGAAAGGCCGGCACACGCGCCTCACCTACCTGGCCGAGTTGTCGCACACGTTCGTATTGTACGAGAGCCCCCATCGCTTGGTCAAGTGCCTCGCCGAATTAATCGAGCGATGTGGCGCGGGGCGCATGGCTTGCGTCGCGCGGGAGATCTCGAAATTGCACGAGGACGTGCGCACGGCGACGCTGGCGGAACTGCACGCGGCCTACGGTGCGGAGGGGAAGGTTAGGGGGGAGATTGTGGTGGTGGTGGCGGGGGGCCAGTAACTCTCCGATTGACCATCCTCGGCGATCATCTCACTGCAGCGACCTCCGTGTGTCCCCTCAAGTACCAGTACCACCTACGGAGCGCCGCGGGTGAGGAATCTCGCCGTGTAGGGCGCCCGGGTCGGGCACGAAACCGCGGCTCCCGTACGCGATTGAGCTGCGGATGCTCGTTACAAAATTTGTGACAGCAATGATTCAGGTGCTCCTCCTCGCGATCGGCTTCGTGGCCTCGGCACCGCGAGCTCTTGAGATGTCCAGCGATCGCCGGGCGATGGTCGCGCCTGGCCCGCCAGCTCCCGCGCCCTGCACCTCCGCCGAGATACTCTGGTCGCCGACCCAACGCCTGGGCATCGCCGATTTCCGCGGACCGAGCGGCGCCGACGGACTCTCCGCCGAGGCCTCGACCGGGATCGGGAGCAAGTCCGTCGCCGAGGCCGACGGACGCCACTTCCGCATTACGATCACGAGCTTCTTCGACCCCTGCGACTCGTGGATGCGCGCCGAGGAACGCAACGCTTACACCCTCGGCCACGAGCAGGTCCACTTCGATATCACCGAGTTGCACGCCCGGCAGCTGGCGCGCCGCTACCGCGAGGAGGTCCGTAACGCCAAGGACTTCATGCGCGTGCACCAGCGCTACTACGAGGAGGTCTGGAAGCGGAGTCGGGAGATGCAGCAGCGCTACGACCGCGAGGTGTACAACGACCCCGAAGCACAGGTGCGGTGGCAGATCGACATCGCCCGGCGGATCAACGAAACGGCGGGGGAGGAGCGAAAGGTGGTCGTGGTGCCGATCCAGTGAGGGGAGTGGTTGGTTGGTTTCGTCGGTGACCGCAGAATTGTAAGGCCGCATTCGGGGCCATGCGTCGGGACAAACCCGTGTTAAACCTGCCGCGCCTGCACACCTTCGCGAGCGCTTGGCTTGTTTTAGCGAAAGCGTAGCACGACCTTTGAAGTGAACTACCGCACGAGACCGACCAGCAATGCCGCAACTCCGCCCGCTCTTATTGCTCTCCTCTCTGCTGTACGTCGCCGCGGGTGCGTGGGCGCAAGCCACGACGGGCGCGAAGACCCACGCGCAACTCGCCGGAGAGGACATGGAGGTGATCGTCGGCGAGGACGGCGATACGCTCTACCTCGCGAAGAGCCTCATCGACGTGTCGGTGTCGAGCCCGCGGTCCTTCGCTAACCTCGACGAGTACCGGCTCTACCTCAAGTACCGCTACTACGCCCCGAAGGTCTACCCCTACGCCGTGCAGGCGATCCGGATCTTCCGCGAGACGGAGTACATCACCGAGAACATGGGCGAGCGAGCGCGCAAGAAGCACATCCGCCGCCTGCAGAAGGAGTTGAAGAAGGAGTTCGAGGACCCGCTCAAGGGCCTCACCAAAACCCAGGGCTACATCCTCGTTAAGATGATCGAGCGCGAGACCGGGAGCCCGATGCACGAATTGATCAAGGACTTACGCGGGGCGGTGACCGCCACGTACTGGTCGACGATGGGTAAGATGTTCGGCCACGAACTGCGCGACGGCTATCACGTCGGCGACGACCACATCCTCGACATCGTGTTGCAGGACTACAACGTTGCCCACGTGGTGCTGAACGGCGTGGTGCTGGAGGCCAAGGCCGAAGAGAAGACCGGCGGGTTCTTTGGCTGGTTTGGTGGCTAAGCCACTTGCTTTTCGCACATTTGCGTAGGGGGTCCAGAAGGCCAATCTCCGGCCTTTTCCCGCTGCGCTCGCAGGCCGCAGGAACCCTCGTACTTAGCCATCCCCATTATGTGTTCCATCCTCGGCATCCTCGACCTCCAAACTGATCGCGAGCAGCTCCGCGCGCAGGCCCTCAAACTCAGCGGCTGCATGCGCCACCGCGGGCCCGACTGGTCCGGCATCTACGTCGACGACGACGCCATCCTCGCGCACGAACGCCTCGCGATCGTGGACCTCAACTCGGGGGCGCAGCCGCTGTACACCCCCGACGGGCAGGTGGCGCTCGCGGTCAACGGCGAGATCTACAACCACCGCGAGCTGCGGGCGGCGCACCCGGATTTCGGGTACCAGACGGAGAGCGACTGCGAGGTGATCCTGGCGCTCTACGAGGAGTACGGTGCCGACTTCCTGGACAAGCTCAACGGCATCTTCGCCTTCGTGCTCTACGACGCGCGGACCAAGACCTGGCTCGTCGGCCGCGACCACCTCGGGATCATCCCGCTGTACCAAGGGCGCGACGCGGACGGCAACCTCTACGTCGCCTCGGAGATGAAGGCCCTCGTGCCGGTGTGTACGCAGCTCTGGGAATTCAAGCCCGGACAGTACCAGCTCGGCGGCGGCGGTAGTCCTGCGCAAGCGCCGGTGCGGTACTATAACCGTCCTTGGACCAAATTCGAGAATGTCGAGCACGTCGTCACCGACAGGGCCGCGCTCAAGCAAGGCCTGGAGGACGCCGTCGTGCGTCAGCTCATGACCGACGTGCCCTACGGAGTGCTGATCAGCGGGGGGCTCGACAGCAGTGTGATTAGTGCGCTTGCGCAAAAACACGCCGCGCGCCGCATCGAGGACAACGAGGAAACGGACGCCTGGTGGCCGAAGATGCACTCGTTCGCGATCGGCCTGGAGGGCTCGCCCGACCTCGCCAACGCTCGCGTGGTGGCCAAACACCTCGGTACCGTACACCACGAACTGAAGTACACGATCCAGGAAGGGCTCGACGCCATGCGCGACGTCATCTACCACGTCGAGACCTATGACGTGACGACGATTCGTGCCAGTACACCGATGTTCCTGATGGCGCGCAAGATCAAGGCGATGGGCATCAAGATGGTTTTGTCGGGCGAGGGTGCCGACGAGCTATTCGGCGGCTACCTGTACTTCCACAAGGCGCCGAGTGCCAGGGAGTTCCACGAGGAGTCGGTGGACAAGGTGCTGGCGCTACACCTGTTCGACTGCGCGCGCGCCAACAAGTCGATGGCGGCCTGGGGCGTGGAGGCGCGCGTGCCTTTCCTCGACAAGGCCTTCGTCGACATCGCGATGTCGCAGGTCAACCCTACCGACAAGATGTGCGGCCACGGCAAGATCGAGAAGCACATCCTGCGCGAGACCTTCGGGGAGCTACTCCCCGAAAGCGTCGCCTGGCGCCAGAAGGAGCAATTCTCGGACGGCGTAGGCTA
>JBGTKC010000029.1:0-32077 GCA_041744755.1 Saprospiraceae bacterium | reverse complement strand
CGATTGGCCCGCACACCTCCCCGCCGGCGTCTACGTGCTCGATGGCGGCACCCTGGGGGCGGTGCTCGTCTTCGCGCCGTAGCCGCGCGCCGGCAGGGCCGATACGATCGCCTACTAGTCATTGCTTCCGGGGCCGACAATGTCGGGGAGGCACTTAATATTTTAGTTCCGACCGTCCCAGCTATGTAGGACAAAGCAACAAGTGATCCTCAGGTACGTCGCCGCCGCAAAGTGCTAGTCCACCGTCCGCCGGGCGTATCCCTCGATCTGATGCGACCGTACCGTCCTTGCTTCGTGCACTCTACGAACGGACTCATTCGATTTCGCGGTAGCTCGTCGTTTTTGCTCCGCGTGCCACCGGGGACGGTCTGGTCGCGCCTGGCGACCCCGCCGCGTCCCGCGGCCTGGCGAAACCCGTCCCCGGTGGCATGCGGAGCCTAGAGCTCAGTAGCGCCGCAGGATGGCCTCCACTCTCGACCCGTAGCTCACTGAGATCCCAAGATGCATGATGAGGTAGTAGAGTTGATAGAGGTCTCGCCGCTCGGCATAGTCCGGCGCCTGTGGCTCTCCTGAGTAGTAGCCGTCGTAAAAGGCTTTCGGGAAGCCACCGAACAGCTCGGTTAAGGCTAGGTCCACCTCGCGGTGGCCGCGGTACACCGCCGGATCAATCAGCGCAAACCTTCCACCCTCCAGCGCCATCGCGTTCCCGCTCCAAAAGTCACCGTGTAGCAGCGCGGGTTGCGGGACCATCGGCAGGTAGTCGGGTAGTTTTAGCGAAAGCGAATCGAGTAAACGATCCCACTTCGGCAGCCAACGTCCGCGCTCGCGCATACGGTCGGCCATCGCGCGTAAGCGGTGGTCGCGGTAGAAGTCGACCCAGTTGTCGCACGGCGTATTGACCTGCGTCTCCGGACCGAGGAAATTGTCGCGCGGCCAGCCGTAGGGGTTGCGATTCTCTGCCGCCAGACGGCTTTCGCCAAAACGTTCGACCGCGTGCACGGCCGCCAGGCTTTCGCCAAAACTTACCCAGTCGGCCGCGGTAGCCGCACCGCCCTCTAGCCAGGGCAGCACTAAGTAGCCCGGCGATCTCAAGTTGGGCTGCGCGTGAGCCAGGGGCTCCGGTACCAGCAGTCGTGTCTCCAAACCTGCTACCGTCACGCGTTCACGTAGTGCCGCCAAGCCATCTGCTTCGGCGGCGTAAGTCTCGCCGGCGGCCCCGTCACTGTACTTCACGAAGACGCGGCCCGCGCGTTCGGTCTGCGCACTTACCGCAGGCGAGGTGTCCCCGCCGCCGACGGGCCTGACGTGCGTCAAGCGCCCGAACTGGGACTCGAGTGCGGATACTAAGTTTTGCGGAAGCGAACTCACCGAAGCACCAACTAGCTCCGAGCGCTGAGGTTGATTGACGACAGCTTATCGTACAGCCGGACGCTCCAACTCCGCTACTCTCGCCAGAACCTGCGCCACCCAATCACCGTTCCCGGGCGCGAGGACGAGGACGTCGAAACCTAGGCGCGCGCCTTCCGCCCCGACGCCCGCGGCATCGTCGATGTGGAGGTCGAAACCGAAGGTCGGCGGGTGCTTCGACGCGCTCACTTGAGCTGCCTTCAAAACGCCACGGGCCGTGGTCTCCGTCACGACGCGCGACAGTCGAATGCGGTAGTACCGAAACGTTCGCCGGATGCTGCCCACCGAGCGCGTCGACGTGGTGTACACGTGTACCGCGTGCCCGCGGCGCTGGAGCTCGGCAAAGAGTCCGGGCGTGCCTTGGCGCAGGGCCTCGACGCCTAGGCGCCGCGCCCACCATGCCCTCCGCTCGAGAGGGAATTGATCGCCGAGGGAATTGATCGCCGAGGGGAATGATCGTACCGTCGAGGTCGAAGCTGATCTGCATAGCGATGGACGCTGTCGCCAAAACTAGCCTCTCTATACTCACGGATGCCCCAGCACACCCACGGTGTGTTTTAGCGAAAGCGGACGTAATATGTGCCACTTGCTCGCCAGGCTCACCTAACCGCAACTACCATGCGACTCCCTTCCGCCGCGAACGTCGCGCTTTGCTGTCTACCGCTGCTCTTCGGTACTGCCTGCGGTGCGCGGGCCTCTCTCGCGAGCCCGGACGAACTGGAGCCGAGTCACCGCGTCCATCCTGACGCGCTGCGCGTTGCGGACCTCGGGTCGGAGTACGTCCTCGACCCCGCCCGTACACCGGCGGCCCTCGCCTTTGCCGGGCCAGTGATCATGGAAGGGAGCACGAGTATCCGGCGCCTCCGTGGCGAAGACCTGAACTTTAAGTCGCAAGGCTACTTCGTGCGCAATCGGGAGATCGGGCAGGTCTTTACGGCACCCGCCGATCTGCCGCCGGGCACGCGCGTAGACGCGATCGTGCTGCGGACCGGTAATAGTGGCGCGGCCGTGAGGAAAGGCGCGCCCGGGGCCCCGCTGTACGTGCAGTGGTTCCGGGTGGAGGGCACGCCCACGATCGATGATCGGGGTACGGGCCCCGGCACGGACGCTACCCACGGCTTCACGACCAACCACCGCGCCGATGACGTGGTGACGGGCGTGCGGTACGAGCCGCTCCTCACTGCCGAGGGCGGCACCTTCCCGGCCATCACCCCAACCACGACCACCGGTGGCGAGGCGGGGCACCTGCGCTACCTGCGGTTCGACCTGCAGAGCGCGGGCGAGCTGGTCCTGGAGCCCGGCGCGCGTTATGCTTTTCTAGTCGGCTTTACGGCGCCGGGGGCGGACCGGGGCTTTACGCTCGCCAACGCTAATGCCACCTCGGAGTCGGCCGCGCCTACGCTCACCGTCGGACCCGCCGGAGAATTGAGTTGGTGCATCCGCCGTGAGGGCGACGGTACCCTCCCGCCGACGCTCCGCCCCGGCCCGGTACCCGCCATCGGGACGCCGCTCGGCGACAGTCTCCGGAGAGAGAGTCTGCATCCGGACGACTACCTCACGAGCGTATCGCCGACGAGTGATGGGTATCCGGACGTCGATACGTATAGGACGCTGGAGTTTTATGTGGAGGTGAAGTGAGGGGGGGCGATACCAACGCCATTCTGCCCCGGTTGAGTGACTCGCGGCGCTCACGCACCCCGGATTCTGGTGAGTGACTCGCGGCGCTCACGCACCCCGCCAATCAGATGTCGCACCTACGGCGCTCTACGGTGCGCGAGATATAAAGTCGCAGAAATACATTAATCTGAGCGTATGGCTAACTCATTCCATCAACTCTACGTGCATCTGGTTTTCGCTCCTAAGTATCGGCGAGCGCTGATCGAGCCGGAGATGAAGGTTGAAGTCGAGAAACATATTTCGGGTATCGCCAAGAACATTGGCTGTTGGCTCTTGGAGATCTACGCCATGCCCGATCACACTCATATCCTCCTACGGTTTAAGACGACGCACACCGTGGCGGAGATCGTGAATAAGATCAAGACCAACTCCTCCCGATGGATTGCTACTAGCTTCCACATTGATTTTAACTGGCAAGACGGCGGTGGTTACTTCACCCTGGGCTACAGCCAGATCAATATGGTCAGGAGATACATCCGCAACCAAGCTCAGCACCATAAGGGGCAAACCATGGTAGAAGAGTTCGAGGCACTCCTCATCGAGCACGGGTTACAGAACGAGGTGCCCCCAAAATACTGGCTCGTGGACCCGAGCTAACATCCTATCGCCAAGAGCGCCGTAGGTGCGCTATCTGAGTGGCGGGGTGCGTGAGCGCCGCGAGTAGCTCACCCCACCCGTGAGCGCCGCGAGTAGCTCACCCCACCCGTGAGCGCCACGAGTTAGCTCATCCCACTGCTCTGCCCTCCTCACTCTCGAACGAGATTCCCCGATAAATATCCGACATGGGCAGCGTCAACCCAGGGCTGAACTTCTCCCCCGTCTTTTCTTCGATCGCCTGCCACTCATCGATGGAGTAACTCCGGTCCTCGATCCCAAATGCACTTAGGTCTTGCTTGCGGCTCATGCCTACGAAGGTACGGGCAGGCGGGGATAAGTCACGCCGGTACGTACCTTCCGACCCATGCCCGCCAAACTCGCCCACACCCCGACCCGCACCTTCGAGGTTCTCGACATCGCCCTCGCCCATCATCCGCTCGACGAGTTCGTCGGGCAGCGCGCCGGGGGCGGGGACTGGGTCTGGCAGTCGACGGCTGAGTTTAAGCAGCAGGTAGACAGTCTCGCGCGCGGGTTGATCCGCCTCGGCGTCGCGCGCGGGCAGAAGGTGGCCATGGCCGCCTACCGCAACCGGCCTGAGTGGATGGCCGTGGACCTGGCCTGCGCGCAGATCGGCGCCATCAGCATCCCGGTGTACCCGACCATCTCTACCGACGACTACCGCTACATCTTCGACGAGGCCGAGGTGGCTTACGGATTCGTGGGTGGCGGTGATTTGCACGAGAAGTTTGAGGCCGCCGGCGGGGATACGGCGACTTACGTCAAAACGTATACGTTCGATGCTGCGCCGGGGCAAGTGCACTGGTCGCACGTTTTGGCGGAAGCCGAACCGGCCCTCGACGCCGAGCTACAGCGCCGCCGCGAGGAGATTAAGCCGGACGACCTCACGACCATCATCTACACCAGCGGCACGACCGGCAAGCCGAAAGGCGTGATGCTTTCGCACGCCAACATCTGCTCGGCGGTGATGGCGGCCGGCGAAAGGCTCCCCGTGGAGCCTGGTGACACCGTGCTCAGCTTCCTTCCGCTCTGCCACATCTTCGAGCGCACGGGCAGCCACCTCTACATCCTGGTCGGCGCCAAGGTCGCCCTCACCGGCACCGACAACCTCGGCGGACCCGACGGCGACCTCCAGGCCGTCCGCCCACACTTCTTCGCCACCGTGCCGCGCCTGCTCGAGAAGGTGTACGAGAAGATCTACGCCAAGGGCTCCGAGCTCACGGGCGTCAAGCGCAAGCTCTTCTTCTGGGCCCTGAGCCTCACCGACGACTACGACTACCAGCACCCGATGTCGGGCATCAAAGCGACCATCGCCGACAAGCTCATCTTCAGCAAGTGGCGCGAGGCGCTGGGCGGACGCATGAAGGGCGTCGTGACCGGGGCCGCGCCTTGTCCACACAACATCCTGCGCATCTTCAGTGCCGCCGGTATCCCCGTCCGCGAGGCCTACGGCCTTACCGAGACCTCGCCCGGCCTGACCATCAACGAGCCCAACGATACGGGTGCCCTGCTCGGCACCGTCGGACCGGCCGTCCGGGACGTCGAACTCATGATCGAACCCTCTGACGCCTACGCCCCCGGCGAGGGCGAGATTCTGGCGCACGGCCCGAACGTAATGATGGGCTACTACAAAAACCCCGAGGCCACCGCGGAGGTCTTCACGGAGATCGACGGGAGGCGGTGGTTCCGCACCGGTGACATCGGCACGATGGTGAAGGGTCCCGGCGGGCGGGAGTTCCTCAAGATCACCGATCGCAAAAAGGAACTCCTCAAGACCTCCGGCGGTAAGTACGTAGCGCCCGCCCCGATCGAGAGCAAGCTCAAGGAGCACTCCCTGGTTGAGCACGTCATGGTGATTGGCGACGGGCAGAAGTTCGTCTCCGCGCTCATCATCCCGAGCGGGGAGGCGCAGACGCGCTTCGGGCACGACGGGGATGCGTGGCTGCACAGCGATAAGGTCCTGGCCGAGTACCAGACCGCCGTCGATACCGTCAACGAGGGCCTCTCGCATACCGAGCAAATCAAGAAGTTCGCGTTGCTAGACGGCACCTGGGACGTGACCCACGCCGATGGCTCGGAAGGGGAACTGACGCCGACGCTCAAACTCAAGCGCCGCGTGGTCCGGGAGCGGTACGCGAAGGAGATCGGGGCGATGTATGCGTAAGGTGGGCACCTAGAACAGTAGAGCCTAGCCTTTCGGAAGCCGCTTGGGTTCTACGATATTAAGACCTCTATACATACCCTTTAGCTTAATAATTAAGCCTAGGCTCGGTAACGTGATCTCTTTGTCGATGCCGGCAACATATTCAAAAGTCCAATCAGCATCCGCACTCGCGCGGGAGCGGACTTCAACCTCGTACGCGTCCTGCGAGATGAGCACGTAGTCGCGTAGCGTCGACGCGAGCTTGTACAGGTTGAACTTCAACCCGCGGTCGTAGTCCGCACTCGAGGGCGAGAGCACCTCGAGGATGATGGTGGGGTTGAGAACGGCATTCTTGCTGCGCGTGTCGAACTCGGGCTCGCCGCAGACAACGGCGGCGTCGGGGTAGACGTAGCGCTTTTGGTTCTGAAGATTGATCTTGACCTGGAGATCGCCGTTCAGGGCATTGCATTCGTCCAAGCTCTTATCCATTAAAGCTTGCCGCAATTCTCCACCTGCGTTAGTTCCGAGGAGTGCATGCGCGTATGTCCCCCCCGACATCGCCGACACTGAGAAGAGTTCACCATTGTGGTATTCGTACTTCTCGCCGGTCTCCTCCTCGAGGGCGAGCCACTCGTCGATCGTGTAGGTCTGCGTCTCTACCTGGGGCTGGGTCATGGTCTCCAAAGTACGCCCAAATTATGGACGTAAATCTCGAGTTGGTCATTCTCGTCCTCACTTCTCGTGGCGATGAGGTGATGCGTTCGCTCTACGCTACTCCCACCCAGAAAGTGACCTGTGCGTTCCTCTGCGCCCTCCGCGTTGCTGCGTTGAGCTACGTCTGCCTACTGGGCTTCCGCAATCCTCCGAACAGCTACCCTGGTCCCGCGTTGCCCAAGGCGCTACTAAACAACTAAGCAACCCTCTAACCAAATAACCAATCCCCGCATGCCTTCCCCCCTCGACAAACTGACCCACTCGAAAGTCGAAAACCAGTGGGCGATGCGAGACCCGATCTCGATGTACCCTGCGCCGCCTTTCCCGCGCCAACCCATGAGCGCCCCCGGCTCCATCGAGGACATGACGCCGCGGCCCGACCACGGGGAGGACAGCTACATCGGCCTCGGCCGCATGACCGGCCGCAAGGCCCTCGTCACCGGTGGCGACAGCGGCATCGGTCGCGCCGCCGTGATCGCCTACATCCGCGAGGGCGCCGAGGTCACCATCAATTACCTCGCCGAGGAGGCCCCCGACGTAGACAGCCTCAAGGAGGCCATCGAGGGTGAGGGCGGCAAGCTGCACCTCATGCCAGGCGATTTGCGCGACGAAAGGTTTTGCGAGAAGCTCATCCGCGACGCCCATGAGGCCATGGGCGGGCTCGACGTGCTCGTCATCAACGCCGGCAAACAGACCGCGCAGGAGTCTATCCAGGACATCACCACCGAGCAATTCGACGCGACCTACAAGACCAACGTGTACGCGATGTTCTGGCTTTGCAAAGCGGCTCTTCCGTTGATGCCGAAGGGCGGCTCCATCATCATGACGACCTCCATCCAGGGCTCGAAGCCCTCCGACAACCTCGTCGACTACGCCTCCACGAAGTGGGCCATCATCGGCTTCCTCAAGGCGCTCGCCAAGCAGGTCGCCCAGGATGGCATCCGCGTCAACGGCGTGGCGCCCGGGCCATTCTGGACGCCGCTACAGCCCTCCGGTGGACAGCCGCAGGACTCGATCGAGAAGTTCGGAAGCACCGTGCCTTACGGTCGCCCTGGCCAGCCGGCGGAGCTAGCGCCGATGTACGTCTTCCTCGCCACGCAGGAGAGCAGTTACACGAGCGGGGAGGTACTGGGCTCGACGGGTGGGAACCCAACGGCGTAGGATTTGCTGACCCTACGGCGCACTGTCGGGTCGACCATGTCGCCATAGTGTACAATCATATGTGCAATCATACCCGTGCGTGAGCAACTGTATGGTCGGCAATTCTGGGGATTCCGGTACGACTCACCACAGGAGATTTGAGTATTAAAGGCACGGCAAGTTTTAGCGAAAGCGAAGATTCGCGCAAGCAAAGCAGTTGCCACCGGCGCATTAAATTCAGGTTACGAGGACATGACGCCTTTCGGCAAAACCGTTTGCGCCTGCTCTAATCCCCAAGAGCCTGAGCATGAAAAGCCTTCTCGCCAGCCTGTCCTTCGTCTCGGCGCTCGCGCTCGCGTCCTGTAGCGCCATCGCCGACGGAATTGTAACCGGCGCCATCTCCGCCGACGCGGACGAGGTGGTCGCCGCCAGCATCGCCGAGCCGATGCCCGGGGACCCACACGGAATCATGACCGAGATTCAGCCCGCTCGCCCCGGCGACTAGGAGCGCGCCGCCCAACTCGCCGCGGAGATCGCGCGTGGGATTGCGAAGTGGAAGGACATTGAGGTGGCGAAACAGGACGGGTACGCGTTCTTCCCCGCCGTGCCGCCGCCCCACCTGCACATCGTACACCTCGTCAATCGTAGGTTCTCCAAGTCGGACGGCAAACGTTTTAACCCCGACGAGCCCGGCAGTCTCCTCTACGAGCGCGCGGGCGAGGGCTGGAAGCTGATCGGCGCGATGATCACGGCCCCGGTCGAGGCTACCGTCGAGGAACTAGACGCCCGCGTGCCACTCTCGGTGGCACAATACCACCTCCACCAGAACATCTGTGTCCCGAAGCCGATCTGGGACGGGGACGCCTGGGCGCGCCTCGACGATCACGGCATGCCGGTCTTCGGCCCGGAGAGCCCCATCGCCACGAAAGCCGCCTGCGACGCCGTGGACGGGCGCCTGCTGGAGACGGTGTTCGGGTGGATGGCGCACGCCTACGTCTTTACTGGCGATCCGGCCGACACCTGGAACGCGATGTACGGTCACGGCGCGGGTGGGATGCCGGGTAATCACGACGGGCACTGACTACCGCCCGGCATACGGTTACCACGTCTGGTGCAAGCCTACCTGTAGCCGCGTCTTCACCACGGCTGGTGGCCGTGATCTGGAGCAGTCGTTTTATTTCATCACGAACATCTCCCTTAGCGCCTTGAAGAAGTCGGGGTGGAAACTGGTAAGATCACTTAGCTCTCCCCCGCATATAGACTCGCTCCTTAAGCCGAGGTGTTGCGCGCCTGTTAGCACGATGATTTTGTGTCGTGTGGCAGCGGCGCGCAGCCTTGACGCTGCCAATTCCGTTGGTGTCGAATCATCTAATTCACCAAACACGAAGGTGGCCTTCCCACGGTAGTCTTTCCAGACGGGTAGTGGGTCGAAGTCTAATTCCAAGGTCGTAAACCAGGAGGCGTCATTTAAATCGATCTCGGAGGCACGCGGGAAGAGCCAATCCAAGAGGATTGCTTGCCGACGCGCTTGGCGAGTGACATCATCGAGAGTTTTGGCGGAAGCCGGACTTCTCGACAGGACGTATTTGAAGAATGCGTCTTGTTGCTCCAGTGCGAGGTCTATCTCTTGGGTGTCGATGGCAGCGCAAGTCATTCTTACCCGCGTGTTGTAGAGATTTTGCTCACGTACATCCAACGCGGCGCCTGCCGCTCCGAGCAAGAACACGGCTGCCGGATCAGCCCCGGATTCAATAGCTTTTGCGATGACCCACCCCGCCTGACTTGACCCAGCTAATCCCGTGCGCTCGGGGTCGACTTCTCGACGCTCGCGCAAAAACTTCAGTGCTGAGGCGGCGTCTGCGCTCAGTACCGCAAAGCTCCCACCTTCGCCCCCGGATGCACGTACGCCCCGCTTGTCGTAGGTGAGAACGACCACGCCTTGGGATGCGAGTTCATCGGCGAGCACAGCAATTATCGACGCGTATCCTCTGCGATCTTGTGCCCCCGACCCGTGTACGAGCGCAACGGCGGGATGTGTACCCGGGTGCCTAGGCAAGTAAAGAGTACCCGAGAGAATGGCGCTGTCGGCGGCACTAAACGTCACAGGCTCCGTGTGGTAGGGAGTAACACGTGTCGCGCGAACTGTGTCTGCGCCTACAGTGACAGTAAGCCACGGCGCGGTGCCGGTGCTGTCCGGTTGCGCAAAGTGGTACGTTTCAGCAACGCGTTCGGAAATCACGCGGTTGCCCGTCGTCCAATGGCGCCCCGCTACCCGGGTCATGCCTCGCCACTCCGCTGTGCATTCTTCACGTACAAATAGTCTAAACGCCGAGGAAGAAACTACGAGCTCGCAGCCGTCGGGCCGCCTGTAGCGTCCGGTCAAGTTGTCGTAATAGTTCGGATCTAGGTCTTCCTCCTCGGCGTCCAGTAAGGTGGGGCCGGGGGCATCCTCGAAGTCCGTCCTTCCTGCCGGTCCGCCAGTATCGGAGCGGAACCGTCCGGTACCCTCGTCGCGGATGACCTCGAAGCTGCCGTATCCTGTGAAACCGCTTCCGGCTCGGAGCCTGTAGACACCGTGTTCTTCTATCGTCGACCCGCGCGCTTCACGACTTACTACTCGGAAATTGATATCTAACCGCCTAGCCGAATCAACGCCGTCGAAAAAGTCTTGGAAAGACTGCTGAATCTCGTCGTGCCCGCGATACGTGGTCGTTCTGCCCCCGTCAGATTTGTACGTAAGAACAGCAGCGGGGGTATAGGCGCTCGTCGCGAGGGCGGCGTCTCGGGTGAGGTACGCCTCGCGTAAGGCTGCGTAAGGGTTGTCTCGCTGAGTGCCGCCCAAATCGGCAATACTTCCATTAGTGGAAGTGCAGGCACCCATGAATGCAATTACCAAATAGATGATAAACTTCATAACTACATCTTAGGTAACCCAGTGTTGAAAACCGCAAAGTAGGCAATCCCGATTACCACGTCTGGTGCAAGCCCACCTGTAGCTGCGTCTTCACCACGGCATTCGTGCGCTGTCGCATGATGCCTACCTGCGTCCTGAGTTTTGGCGTAAGCCCGTACCCGAGCGCCAGGTACACGCGATTGCGGTCGAAGAACGGTACCTCGCGCCCGTTGCCGATGTCGCGCTGGCCGTTGATCCAGATCTCGTTGTAGAAGGACGCGTACCAGATGCCGTCCCCGAGGGCCTCGCCATTGATGGGCACGTTGACGATGAGGTTGTAGCGAAAGCGCGTCCGGAAGTCCTGCCCCTCGTTGAAGCGCTGCTCGTAGCGGAAGCGGTGCGTGAGTAGAAGGTGCTTCGACATCCGCTGCGGCAGCAAGGCCTCTTGGTAGATGCGATTCTCGGCGACGGTACCCTTCGCGTCCCGGCCGTATTGTCCCGTCGTGATGTGGGCGTAGCCGAGGGTAAAGGAGGCCTTAAACTCCTTCGGGGTGTAGGTCAAGCCCGAGCGGAACAGCAGCTGCTCGAGGTCGCCGCCGAGATTCCAATGGCGAACCTGCACGTCGCCTTGTAGGCCCCAGGGGCTCTTCTCGCCGGTGGTTTTGCTGTCGCCAAAACGCGCGGTGTAGAAGTACATATACCAGGCGCCGAGTCTGTCGCCGTCGATGGCTTGGGCGCGGGCTAGGCTTGGCAGTCCGAGGGCAAAAAGGAGTAGAAGGGGTAAGATCGGTCGAAGGCCAGGCTGTCGGGGCCCCGCGGGCGAAAACGTCTTAGCGACACGTACACTCTTCATAGGCGGCCGGCAAGAAACGACAGCGTGTGTTGCCAAACAGTTTTGGCGAAAGCCGCCAACCGCACACCATCCGCCTCTACCGTGTTGCAGCGCACAAACCTCTAACCCATGGCCAGCGACCACTACGACGACAAGTACACCGAACCCCAGCTCCGCCGTGACATCAAGGACGAGATCATGGCCGGCGACAAGGGCGGCGATCCGGGGCAGTGGTCGGCGCGCAAGTCGCAACTACTCGTGCACGAGTACGAGAAGCGTGGTGGTGGGTACAAGAACGATAAAAAGGATGCCGCCGCCAAGAGCCTCGAAGACTGGAGCAAACAAGCCTGGCAGACCCGCGACGGCAGCGCTAACGCGGACCGCAAAGACGGGATGCACCGCTACCTGCCCGAAGACGCCTGGGCGCTGCTGCTCGAGGCCGACCAACAGGAGGCCGAGCAATCGAAGGCCAAGGCCGACGACAAGGATGAGCAGTTTGCCGACTGGCCCGAGGCCGTACGGCACGTCATGGCTGAACTCGGCTACACCCACGGCGACTCTAAGGGCCTTACCAAGGACTACTTCACGCGGCGCGCTGCTGAGCTAGAAGTTGAAGGTCGTAGCTCGATGACGATGGAGGAGTTGAAAGCCGCCATCCTCGACCACCCGAGTTCGGACCTGGATGACATGACGAAGGAGGAGCTTTACGAACGGGCAAAGCAGCTGGACATAAATGGTCGTTCGGATATGGATAAGAGGGAGTTGCGGGAGGCGGTGAAAGGAGAGGGTTAGACCCATACCTTATTGCTCTTACATGCTCGCCGTCGGAGTTCAAGAGCCCGATCAAAATAAATCGGGGATAAAATACTACACCTGTAGTACAAGTCGTCCAGACCTACTACATTTGTCGTAATGAACGACGCTCCCTCCCCCTCCGACGCCCAGCTCGAGATCCTCGACCTGCTCTGGCGCGAGTCGCCGCTCTCGGTGCGCGACCTCCACGCCGCCGTCGACCGCAAGCGATCGGTAAGCTACACGACCGTCCTCACGCAGCTCCAGCGTATGACGGAGGCCGGCCTCGTCGAGCGCGACACGGCCAGTCGCAGTCACCTCTACCGGCCGGCTGTCCCGCGCGACGCCGTGGAGAAAGGTCTCTTCGGCAAGCTCGCCGAGACGGCTTTTGGCGGAAGCCGCGTCACCCTCGCCCTGCGCGCCCTCGGCAACGAAACCCCCACCGCCGACGAGCTCGACGAGCTCCGCCGCTGGGTAGACGACCAAGCCTAAACCTCGACCCCCATGGATTACCTACCGATCGACATCGCTAGCGCAATTGGCGAGGCCGTACTTCACAGCCTCTGGCAGGGCGCGGTCATCTACTGTGGGTATCGGCTCTCGACGCAGTCGCTGCAGCACCCGGCTCGCCTGCATGACCTCGGCCTGCTAAGTCTCGGGCTGTTGGTGTCGGCTTTCGTAGCCACGGCCTACATCGTCTGGCCGGCGCAGGCTATGATCCCCAGCGTCGAGATCGCCGAGGCCTGGCAGCTGGCTTCGCTAACGACGGGCGGTCTGAATGTCACGGCAGACCTCACCTGGGCCGCCATGCTCGGGTACGCTTACGCCATTGGCGTGGCGGCTTACCTCACGTGGCTCGCGCTCGATCACGTCCGGTCTCGACGGCTGCTGCGGAGTGATCGCATCGCCCTGCCCGCCGAATGGCAGGAGCCCTTTCGCCTCGCGCAGGCACGGTTTGCCCCACACCTCGCGGTCGGCGTCTGCCTCAGCCGACACGTCACCACCGTGGTCACCGTTGGCATCCTCAGGCCGGTGGTGCTCTACCCCGTGATGCTGGTCAATCAGCTCTCGGCGGAGGAGGCCGAGCTGATCCTCCTGCATGAGTTGGCACACCTGCGTCGCTACGATCACCTCACGATTTACGTCCAGCAGTTGCTCCGGGCGGTGGTCTTCTTCCATCCCGCGGCTCACCTCCTATCACGTCACATCGACACGGCCCGTGAGTACGCCTGCGATGACCTCGTGGTGGCGGGCAGTAGCCGTAAGGCTTACGCCAAAACCCTCTTACACCTCGCTACCCAAACCCTTTCTCAACCCAATAACCCCCTCGCTATGTCTATCTCGAAAACGCCTTTCTCTGGTCGCATCCACCGCCTGTTCGGTGCCCCGAAAACCAGTAAGCTCCCGGGACTAATCTTCGCCCTGCCGCTGGCACTGTTCGCACTCACCGTCTACGCCGTAGCGCCGGCGACGACCAGCGATGGAGCGCTGAGCGAGAGCGACGCGGCGGCAACCCTGCCTGCTCCGGGAGCCCTATCGAGTGTGGAACCCAAAACCGACACCATCCCTTCCACCGACCCGTCGCTCGATCGCGGGCGCACCCCAGACGTGGAAACCACGCAAGGCACCACCACGCCGACGTCGACAGCTCCAACTACCTCACCGGTGGCCACCGATGCCGAGGTCGCCGCCATCGTCGCCGAGGCCATGCGCGACATCCCCACCGAAGCCGAGCTCCAGCGCATCATCGCCGATGCCATGAGGAATATGCCGAGCGCCGAGGAGCTCACCGCTCAGGTTCGCGAGGCTCTCAAGAACATGCCCTCCGAAGCCGAACTCAAGCACACCATCGACGAGGCGCTGAAGAATGTCCCGAGCCAGGCCGAGATAGATGAGATGGTCCGCGAGGCCCGTGCGTCCGTCCCATCAGAGGCGGAGATCCAGCGCATCCAAGCGGACGCAAAGCGAGCGCAGGCCGAGGCGCAACGGGCCCAGGCCGACGCGCAGCGGTTGCAACAAACAGACCAGAAGCTTCAGGTCACGACAGATCAACGCCAGGAGGAGACCACGATCACCCACACCGACGCAGCGGGAAAAACGCACACGACGACCAGCGGCAACTCCACTAAATCAACACGGATCACCGCTGATCCAAACGCCAAGGACATCGACTACTTCATCGACGACAGGACTGCCACTGCCGAGCAGGTCAATGCCCTAAACCCGGACACCATCGAGCGCGTCGACGTGACGAAGGTCGAGGGCAAGCGAAAGGCAGTGCGGGTGTATCTGAAGAAGTAGCACCTACCCCAGCGTGGCCCGTTTTGCTGAAAAGCGCATCCCTCTGTACAAATCGGCCATCGGCAACGCCAGTCCCAGGGATGGCAGCAAGACCTCTTCGTCGGCCCTCTCGAAGAACCCGAAGCTCCAGACGTGCAGTCCCGACTCTCGCGAGCGAACTCCCACCAGGTGCTGATCTTGGTGGATGAGCACGTAGTCCCGCAGCGATTTGAGGCGGCGGTAGTATTTGAACTTCGAACAGCTGTCGTACACGGCACTCGAAGGCGATAGGACCTCGATGACGATAATCGGGTTGCAGATCGGTGTGGGCGCTTACTCGTCGAAGATGGGATTCTCGCAAATCACGGCGGCGTCGGGGTAGACCTACTTTTTCTGTCGCGGGATCTTGAGTTGGATATCGCTGGATAAACCGTGGCAGTCGTCCGCACCCTTGCGCTTCACGGCTTCACGTGTCTCCCCTAAGCCGTTGCCGCCCATTAGTGCGTGCGCGTACGTCCCACCGCTCATCGCACTTACCGACCAGAGATCGCCCTCGTGGTATTCGTACTTCTCGCCGGTCTCCTTCTCGAGGGCGACCCATTCGACGAGGGAGTAGAGGTGGGTGCCGAGTGCGCCGAGTAACATGTGATGAAGATAGCAATGCGAGAGCTCAGCGCGGGTGCATCGGTGAGTTGGGTCGCAGCCTACCTTTCCGCGGCTTCGACACCGTAAAGTAAACTGCATGACACGCCCACCTACCTATCTCGACCTCGGTCTTCTCGTACTCCGCGCTTGGTTCGGAGGCACTATAGCTGTGGTCCACGGTCTGCCTAAGCTACAGAAGCTCCTGGCGGGCGACTTCGAGTTCGCTGATCCGATCGGGCTCGGACCTGGGATCAGCCTAGGCCTAGCGGTGTTCGGGGAGTTGATCTGCGGCGCGCTCGTGGCGATGGGGCTCTTTACCCGTCTGGCGGCAGTACCGGCGGCCATTACGATGGCGGTAGCGGCGTTCATTACGCACGGGGCCGACCCCTTCGCCAAAAAGGAACTCGCGCTGGCGTACTTCTTTGCTTTTGTGGTGGTAGCGTTGGTGGGGCCGGGGCGGTTTTCGATTGACGCGCGGCGCTAGGGAAGGCTCACCCTCGCGGCACTCCCGCCTTACGGAATGCGCTGTATGAGTTCTTCCTTGCTGATTACAAGGTGTGCTGCAACATCGCTGAGGATTTTGCTCAACGTCCCAACTCTGATAGGACTATGCATCGGCACAGTGATATGTTAATCGCCTTGTTCCGAGTTTCGGGTTAAGCCTTACGTGACTGCCACTCTGTCGAGTGGCCACATAACCGAGCTTTCGTAGCCAAGACACAAAGACAGATCCGTCGACGTCTCTCGGCACTCTCACGCGACCAACAATTCCTCACGCACGAAGTGAAGACGGATCACCTTAGGCCGTTCACCATCCTCGAAATGGCAGACGACGGCATCCCGAACCATCTCCCGTAGCCCTTCGAGGGTATCGGCCTCCGTATAAATAGAATACCCTAGTGCATTCGCCTCGAAGCCGCCTTCTGGAGAGTCTACCACTTGGAGAATGATCTCTTGTCGCATGACTATCTGCATTAACTTAGAACACCAACGATTTAAACCGTCCAAAGCTACTCATCTCTACGTTCGGCTCCCAGTACGGCAGGTTCGTCCTGCGGATTACTAATCCGCGGGACCGTCCTCACTACGCATACATCGCACTCTTCCCGATCGTCGGCACCACCGCATCCGGGCGGCTCAGCAGCTTCAACATGCCGTAGTGCTTCTTCAGCGCCGGGATGAAGTGCTCGTTCTCCTGATACTCCAGCCCGAACTCATCGGCCGTCGACTTCAGGATCTTCGTCAGTGCGGGGTAGTGAGTGTGGCAGATCCGTGGGAAGATGTGGTGGATGACGTGGATGTTGATCCCTCCCATCAGCCAGCTCCCGAGCCGCGAGGTGCGGCTGAAGTCGGCCGTGGTCTCGAGCACGTGGAGGGCGTAATTGTTGTGGATATCGCCGCGGTCGTCGGGCAGCGGGTAAGTGGTCCCCTCGTAGACGTGTGTCACCTGGAAGATGAGCGCGAAGTATAAGCCCGGTAAGATGTGCATCGACACGAAGCCGACCAACACCGCCCACACCGGCGCGCCTGTTAAGAGTAGCGGCAGTGCCAAAGCCGTCCCAAAGTACCAGGTCTTCCCGATGATGAGGATGATCTTCTCGCGCACCGGGTGCTGGATATTCTTCTGGTTGCCGATGTGGGTCTCGCCGAACATCCACTTGATGTCCTTCGCGACCACCCAGTGGAACATCGCCAGCGAGTATAGCACGAAGGTGTAGAAATGCTGAAAGCGGTGAAATGGCTTCCAAGGCTCGGCCGGGGTAAAGCGGAAGAAACCGTGGCTCTCCATCGTGACGTCGATGCCGTGGATATTGACGTAGCCGTGGTGCGCGCCGTGCATCCGGCGGAAGAGGTACTGGTTGCCGCCGATGAAGTCCATCGAGTAGCCCATGATCTTGTTGACCTTGGGGTTGGCCGAGTACGCGTCGTGGGTCGCGTCGTGCATGATGTTGAAGGCGATGAACACATTCACGAAGCCCCAGAACGTGTACAGCACGATGAGCCAAATAGGATAGGCATCCAAAATACCCGACAGCACCGCCGCGAAGCACGCGACCCACATCACGACCGAGAGGGCGGTCTTCAGGTACATCTCGGTATCGGCATGCTGCGAGATCCCACGGTCCGTGAAGTAGGCGTCCACGCGCTCGCGGAGCACGTTGTTGAACTGATCCTTGCGTGGGTTCGAGCGAAAGCGCACGCGCTTCGCGCTAGTCATGGACTTGATCATAAGGCTGGGGTGGACGGTTTTGGCGGAAACCAACGGTTCGCGTTAGCAAAGCCGGAGACAGCGTACGAAAGTCGCAAAAGTACCGCTGATTCACGTTCGTAAGACGGGGCCTACGCCTAACGCCGTCCCAACGCCCACGCGACGGACTGTTTTGACGGAAGTTGACCCACACGGGAACATCCTGCGCCCCGGGCGGGATACCCTTATAAACCTCCCCGCATGCAAGTCCAAGCCAGTACCCTCAACGCCCTCTTCAGCGCCGGCTTCATGGCCAAGGGTATCGTCTACTTGCTAGTCGGTGGGCTCACCCTGGCTACGGTGCTCGGGTTCTCGGTAGGGAGCGGTGGGGCCGAGGGTCCGCAGAGCATCCTGAAGTGGCTCTCCGAACAAACTTTCGGGCAGATCTTGGTCGGCGCTCTCGGCCTCGGCCTGCTCGCCTACGCGCTGTGGCGCCTCTACCGCGGCCTGTTCGACCCGCGCGCCCAGGACCACGAGCCGAAGAGCGTCATCAAGCGCATCAGCTACGTCATCTCGGGGCTCATCAATGGGGCGTTCGGGGTGCTGGCGCTACGGCTCGCGTTCTCATCCTCATCCTCATCCTCCGGGGGGGGCAAGAGCACGACTATGGTCGCCAGCGTACTCGACTGGCCTGGCGGACCTTTCCTCATCATCGCGGCCGGTGTCATTGTGATCGGGGTGGGTTTGTTTCAGGCGTACAAAGGATACAAGGCGGAGTTCGTCACGGAGATTCAGTGGCGCCACCTTTCTCGGCGGGCCATCAAGCGCATCGGGCGCTATGGGCACTACGCTCGTGCTGTGGTCTTCGCGATCATTGGGTACTTCCTCATCCAGGCCGGATCCAACAGCGATGCGGGTCAGTTTCGGAGCACGGAGGGCGCACTGGAGTACTTGTCGCAACACAGCGGGGGGATTTGGGCCATCGGTATTGTAAGCGCGGGACTGCTGCTGTATGGGGTGTTTGCGTTTTTGAAGGGGTATGACGGGAGTATTGCGGGGAGGTGAGGGCCGCGGTCGCTCGACAGTGATGCGCTGTAGGTGGAGGCTTCCGCCAAAACATATTGCCGCTCGAGTACTAACCGGCGGCTTTCGCCAAAACTTACATCCCCGAAAACGCCCCCTGCAACTGCGGATTCGTCTCCGCAGCCTTGATCGCGTTGATCTTCTCGGTGAGCAGGCCAGAAAGGTCCTCGCCTTTTAGCAACTGCTGCACGCCGGGTGTCGTCGCGATGCTCCGCAACTCCGCCAGCGCCGCCGTGAAACTGTACCGTCGGTAAATACTTGTCTGCTGGTCCATGGCCTGCGTGGCGAGGCGATCGATGGCCGACTTGGTCGCCTCCGGTCCGCCCTGAATGGCGAGCCCGATGTAAGCAGCCGCAAATTCACCGGCCTGTTGGTTGTCCACCTCGCTGAGCTTTTCCTCGAAGAAGCCGAGCTTCTCCTGCGCCCCCTGTGCCGCGTAAATGCTCGCGACGCCGACGAGAAGGTCAACGCTCTCACTGCTCTCGAGCTTAGCGGCCTCCTCGGCACCGGCCGTCGGGTTGACCTTGAAGAGTCCCTGCAAGCCGCTCGACATCACGCCGTAACTCTGGTCTTCCGACAAAACCTCCCGGTAGAGCTGCTCGAGGGTCGGATCCTCGGTCAGGGACAAGCGTTGAATCGCGCTACCGCGCACCGAACTCGCCGAACCCTCCCGGGCAATCCGACGCAGGTTAGTCACTACCCGCGGATCATCCGTATCGGACATCGCGATGGCGTTGTTCTGGATGCGGAAACTCTTCGACTTCAAGGCACGATCGACGACGTCGTCCGACAACGTGAAACCCTCCTCCTCGACGGCCTGCCGGATCGCGCGGATGGCCGTTAGCTGCTGCTGCGTTTCGTTGACGCGCTCGAAAACTTTGACCAGCTCCTCCGTATCCCTATCCTCCTGGCGATCGCCAAGGATGGTGGACGAAGGGTCAAAAACGAACAGGTCACCTTCCGCTGCCGGGAAAGCGAAGGTCTGCCGACGTTTCGTCACCTCGACCTCGTGCATCACGGGTGCGGCGCCATTAGCAGGGTAATGCCCGATCGTGGTCGGCAAGCGGAACACCGGACGGAACTCCTCGGTGTCCTGCATCTGCTCGATCGTCACCGTGCCTTGGCCATCGGCGTAGCCGTAGCTCACTTCAAACTCCGGGTGCCCATTACCGAGGAACCACTGATCGAAGAACCACTGTAAGTCCTCTCCGATCGTATCCTCGAAAGCCATCCGCAACTCGTCTACCTCCACGGCGCTAAACTTGTTGTCCTGCAGGTACTTCTGTAAACTCGCGAAGAAGGCAGCGTCGCCGATGTAGTTGCGCAGCATGTGCAGCACGAGTCCACCCTTGTTGTAGGAGTGCGCATCGAACATATCCTCCCCGATGGGCGAGGTGTGCTTGTACCAAATCAACGGGTGGAAGTCACCCTGTTGGCCCGAACTCAGGTAGCCCTGCAGCTCCGTCATACGGTGCTCCTCGGCGGCCACCTTCCCGTCGTGGTGCTCGAACCAGAGGTACTCCGCGTAGTTGGCGAAACCCTCGTTAAGCGTCAGGTTGCTCCAGGCCTCCGTCGTAACGTAGTCGCCGAACCAGTGGTGGAACATCTCGTGCGCCACGATCAGGTCGTTGTTGTCGTCGGCCAGCTCGCGGTCGGTCTTCTGGACGAACTCCCCGAAGACGACGGCCGTCGTGTTCTCCATCGCGCCCGATACGTAGTCCCGCACGGCAATCTGAGAGTACGTCGGCCACGGGTAGTCGACGCCGAGGGTCTTCGAGAAGAACTCGAGCATCTCTGGGGTGTGCGCAAAGATCTCCTTGGCGTAGGGCTCGTACTTAGGTTCGACGTAGTAGCTCAGAGGAATATTGCGCCACTTGTCGTCCACTTTCGCGAACTCACCCACGGCCAGCATGTGCAGGTAGGGAGCGTGCGGCTGGTCCATGCGCCAGTAGTCGGTGCGCGTACCGTCGGCGTTCTTATTTGAACTGATCATGAGCCCGTTGCTCAGGGTCTTGTACTTGTCCTCGACCGTGATCCAGAACTCCTGGGTCGAGCGCTCATTCGGCTGGTCGAAGGTCGGCATCCAGTTGGAGTTGTGCTCGGTCTCGCCCTGGGTCCATATTTGGCGAGGCTTGTCGGGACCGTCTTCGCCGCGGGGGTTGATGAAGAAAAGACCCTTGTCGCTCGTAATGGCGGCGGCGCTCGTCCCACTTCCTGCTGGCGTGGCCACGTAGTCGAGGTAGAGTTCCACTTGCTCGCCGCGCTTGTACTCCCGGTCCAGGGTGACAATGAGCGTCGAGTCGTTGCTAGTGTACTGGAGCGGCTTCTTGGCGGTCTCCCCGAGGGCCACCTGCTTGAATTCAAAGCCTTTCGCGTCGACCACGACTCGGCTTTGTGGCCGGAAGGTCGGCTTCATGCGGAGGGTGGCCTGCCCCATGACGCGCTCGGTGGGCCAGTCGAACTTAACGCGCAGGCGTGTGTGTAATAGGTCAAAGGGCTGGGGTTTGGCCCCGCGGTAGACGGGGACTTCGTAGTTAACGGTATCGGCCTCCATGCCGAGGTCAAAGTCCTCATCCTGGATAGCTACTCGGGGCTCGATCGCCTCGGCGGAGGGGGCTGGGGCGGGGAGGGGTGTCTGGGCGGTCTTATTGGTAGGACCGCAGGCGAGAATCGTGGTAGCGCCACTGAGCAGGAGGAGATTTCTTAGGTGCATAAATGGTCTGCTAAACGATGCCCAGGTGCGGTAGGGTACCTGGGTAAGGCAAAAGTACCGTCTTGTGTTTCGGTGGTGCCTCCGGTCCGACTTTGGGAGAGTCCCGTCGCGGAATAATATCACTACGCCAAAGTAGGTACTGTTAGGCTACGGCCGGCACGTGGCCCGCTCCCTACATTTAGTATTGAAGGTGGGCATGCGCGTATGCAATAGTATAGCGTGGAAAATAATGCGCCCTCGCGATCGAACGTTTCCAGACGAAGTATTGCTATAGGCTTTCAACTACAACCAAACTCCCTACAATGCGACAGTATCTCTACCTTCTCGCCGTCTGCCTATTTGCTACGGTAATCGGTCCCGGCACACTCCACGCTGTGAGCGCCCCCCTCGCCCCGGTGGCTACCGGCACTCAGATGGATGCCTCAGCCACGGCACTAACGAGCGCCGCTGGGCCGTCCGCCGCTACGAGTACCCGCAAGGCTACCCGCGCCGAGCGTAAAGGCCTCCGCAAGCAAATTCGCCAAGCCATCCGCGACGCCGCTCCCGACACCAATACGCTCCTCCTCATCATCCTTGCCATCTTCATCCCACCGCTGGCGATGTTCCTGTACGAGGGAGGCCTCACCACGCGCTTTTGGATCAGCTTGCTCCTTACACTCCTGTTCTTCTTGCCTGGTATCATCTACACGATCTACATCATCGGGACCGGCAAGTAGGGACACCTCAGGGAAGCGAGTTTCAGGCGGTCGTTACCTTGACGGCTTCCTGAGGCCCGCGACCCGACTCCTGTGCTAAGAATACCCTTCTTCGGTTTAGCCGCGTGCCTGCTGGCAGCTGCCTGTGCGGGTTCCGCTCCCACGGCCGACACATCGGTGGTGGGAGCGGATCCCACCCCGCACCCCACTTTCGTCGCTCACCACATCGTCGACGACGCCGACCACTGGTGGGCCCTCACGCACGGAGATCTGGACGGAGACGGCCTCGAGGACCTCGTCTTCATCAGCGCCAACCAAAACGCCAGCGGCTACCTCGCCTACCGTGTCGCCGACACGGCGAACGTGCGGTGGCGCGAGGTCGTGATCGCCGCGAAGCCCACCACCGGCATTGGCTTCGCAGCTGGCGACCTCGAGACCGGCGACATCGACGGCGACGGTGATATCGACGTGCTCGCCGCCCGCCACCCGGGGGAGTGGGTCGATGCGGCCGCCCCGGCGGAACTGTTGTGGTACGCCAACCCCGGCAAGAGTGGCGGTAACTGGGTGCCGCACCCCATCGGCGCGACTAAGGGTGCTGTCAAAGACTACAACCTCGGTGACTTCAACGGCGACGGCCTCCTCGACCTGGCTGTAATGACGTTCAACGAGCACAATGTCCGCATCCACCGCCAGAACGCCGACGGCATGTTTACACGAGTGGCCGACCTCACGCTGCCGGGCATTCACGAAGGCATGGACGTTGGCGACCTCGACGGGGACGGCGACCTCGATGTGGCTGCGAACGGGTACACTTTTATGAATCCGGGCGGCGATCTCACCGGCGCTTGGACGACGGCCAGTATCGACGACCGCTGGCACAACCAGACCGTCCATAAGGACGAGTGGAGCCTCAACGCTACGAAGACTTTCATCGCCGATATCGACGGCGATGGCACTAATGAGATTTTCGTCTCCCACTCTGAGAACGGCGGCTATCCCGTAATGTACTACACCCGCCAGGCCGATGGCGCTTGGCGCGGGACAACTGTGTTGGGCAGCCTCGCCTCCGCACACACGCTCATGGTGTACGACATGGACGGTGACGGCGACAAGGACATCGTCACTGGCAGCAACCGCGGTCGCGCAGTCAACCTCGAGCCCGCCCCTGAGGTGTTCCCGCTGATGGTTCTGCTCAACCAAGGCGACAACCGCAACTTCGTCGCAGACACTCTGCTAACCGATGGCATTTATAATGGCCGCGTCGCGGACTACGACGGCGACGGCGACATGGATATCTTCCGATACCCCGAACACGAGGCCACCGACCTCTACGTGCTCATCAATCAGTCGAAGCGATGAGGTACGTACTTAGCCAGACGCTCGTGACGGCGGTGCTCTACGGCTTGAGCGCCTGTCGTGGCCCGCAGGCCGGGGCGATCACGGCCGACACCCCCTCGGCAGATGCTCCGCTCGCGGAGGGGTGGACCTACGTCGAGATCGACTCCACCAAGGCCAAATGGGGTGACTTCAACGAACCCGAGTGGTTGCGCTATTTCGGCCTTGCCAGTGGGGACGTCGATGGCGATAGTGACCTCGACATCATCACCGGCCGCAACGTCTACCTTAATCCCGGCGCCGACCTCCGGGGTGCCTGGACTAAGGAAGACCTCGGCCTCAACGTCGACGCCAACCTTTTCGTCGGTAAGGTACCCAGTGCCGCACGCGGTATCCTCGCCGAGGCACTTCCGGACGTGGTGCTGCTCGAGCGCCAGACCGATGGCACCTACCGCAGCAGTGTTGTGGCGCAGGTCCCGGCTACCGGCCACCATAATGGCCAGGGTTACCGCTACGTCGACCTCGACGGGGATGACGTATCGGAGGTGGTCTACGCCTCTCTTGGCGGCGTGTTCGCCGTGGTGCCACGTGGAACATCCGCATGGCCGGTGCACCTTCTGGCCGTCGACGCAAGTGATGAGGGCTTCGCGGTGGCTGATGTCGACGGCGACGGGGACGTGGACATCGTCGCGGGTTTCCGGGCCCCGGGGGGCGACCCGGAGGTCCCAACCTACGTAAGCTGGTTCGAGAACGAAGGCGTCCTCGACAGGCCCTGGCGCCGCCACCACGTCGGGCGCACCACCTACGCCACCGACCGCATCGAAGCCGGCGACCTCGACGGCGACGGCCGCACCGATGTCGCGATCGCCGAGGAGCGCTATCCCGGACTCGAGCCCGATGCCTCGCTGTGGCTTTATTTTCAGCGCGACACCGGGTTCGTCCGCGAGCGACTCGTCACACAGTCCAGCATGGACAACCTCGACTTCGCCGATGTCGACGGCGATGGCAACCTCGACATCGTCACCGCCGAGCACAAGGGAGACCGCCTCGCGCTACAGCTTTGGCTCAATGACGGCAGAGGCCGTTTTCGCGAAAGCACCATCGATACCGGTAAGGAGAATCACCTCGGCGCCCGGACGGTCGACATCGATGGCGACGGCGACCTCGACATCATCGGCATCGGCTGGGACCGCCACCGGTTCGTTCACCTGTGGCGCAACGACGCCGTGCGACCGTGAGCGTTTTGGCGAAGGCCGCTCTCTGCGTCGGTGTAGGTTGGCTATTTGGCGCCTGTCGGCAAAACGGATCTACTGCGGTTGCGTCCCGGGTGGCACCCTTTGGGGTCGATACCGTCTTACACGTCCGTCGGACCCACTACCGCTTTCGGACCCTCGGTGCCACCTTCCTTCTGGACTCTGCCTCGGGCGGGCTCTCCGGAATGCTCGATGGCGAAGGTCGCGACTGGATTGCCTATCGCCCCGAACCATGGAACCAGTATCCGCCGAGTGCGGCTAGTTCGTATCGCGGCGTGCCGAACCTGGTGTTCCACTCCGATTATGACGGCGCGGGACACCCCGGGCACGATCGGGGCACTACCACGGTCACGAGCGACTCTACCGTCTCGTGCCGGACGCCCGGCGGTCCGTGGACGTGGACCTGGACGTTTCACGCGGGTCACGCTGTGCTAGACGTTACTTCAGTGAGCGATGACGCTGCATATTGGTTCCTTTACGAAGGTCCGGCCGGTGGGACCTACCAACCGCGGCAGACCTACATGGCGAGCGACCGGAGCGCCCCCGATTACGCACAGTACGACCACTACAAAGGAGGAGAAGAAGTCGCGCAGCGTCAGTGGTACTACTTTGGACTAGCTGGCGTACCTACGGTCTTGTACATGATCCAACCCGAGCCCGACACGCTAGCGGATCACTACAGTCTGCTTGGCAATGACACGATTGGGATCTATTCGTCGGACGGGATGGTGGTGGCGGGTTTCGGACGTGCGCCAATGTCTGTGCCTACGTTGCGGACGCCGCAGCGATTCGTGATCGGTTTCCTCCCTTCTACGCTTGCTCCACAGGGTGAGTACGTGGTGCACAGCCGCCAGATCGAAAATCTCAAGCTCCGCTACGCCTCAACGGTAGCTGAAAGTCGATAACGCGAAGCATCACTGCGATTGCGTAAGTATCTCGACCATGAGGTCAAACGCCCCCGTCGCTAGAGTAAGCTACGCTAATTACGCAAAGAGCCCCAGGTAACTCGCATCACCTGGGGCTCCATCGAATTCATTCCCGGCAAAGCTCAATGCTTACCTGAGGAAAGGTTGCCTGACCTTAGTCCAACACCTGGAAGGTGCGGGACTCTACACCCGACTCGGTGATACGCTGCACGAAGTAGCTGCCCGGAAGAAGATCATAGGCATTGAGCTCGATTTGGTCGGAGCTGCTGCGGATCTCGCGGAGCAGGCGTCCAGTGGCGTCCACGAGGCGGAACACCTGCATGTCATCGCTAGATGTAGTCGAGAACGAATAGTCACCGCCCACCTTAATCGTCACGTTGCCGCGGGTCTGCGTTGGGTAGACGCTAAACGAATTTGCGGACTCCGCAACTGGCGTCTGCGGAGTATTAAACGGCGTCGTCGGGCAAGCCGTCTCCAGCTCGTAAGCACCGATGTCGCGGACGCCAAACACCATGCGGCCGCGCTGGTCAACTGCCGTGAGGGCGGGATCACCCATCTCGACCGCGTCGCTCTCGCAAGTGAGGGCGTGCGTTAGCGTTGGACCACCGTTGTTAGCTAGCGGTTGCAGCCCTGGCATAACTGGAGCCGAAGGCGAACCTTCCTTGTCGGTAGCGCCAGCTGGGAAGACATTGGCGTCATCGGTGGCGATGAGGTTGTAACCCGAGCTCACGTAGCTACCGGCAGCCACGTCGAGGTTGGCGCCTTGCGTCGGCGCGGTGTTGAGAGCGACAATAGTGCTGCGGAGTGTAGCCGTAGTTGCACCCATAGCCTGACCGATCCCACCGCCGCGGTTAGCAGCCGTGTTGAGAGCAATCGTGGTCCCGATTACTTCCAGAGTACCTGCGTTGGCAATACCGCCAGCGTTCCAGGCCGATTGGTTGGAGGAGATGGTGCTATAGGTTACGCTCACCGTCCCTGGATTGGCGTTGTGGATACCCGCGCCGATTGCGGTGGCTCCTGTGATCACGTTGGAGGCAACGAGCGTGCGGGATACCATTAGGTCACCGCCCTGGTTGTAGACGCCGCCGCCGCCGTCGGCGCCATTGGCGACGTTGTCGCGGATGGTCGTCTGCGTGATGGCCATCGCGCCAGAGCCGTTCCAGACGCCACCGCCTTCGTTGGCGGCCGTGTTGCGGAGCACGTCGCTAGCCGTGATATTAAAGCTGCCGTCGCCGGTCACGTGAACGGCGCCTCCGTTACCGGGCTTCGCGCCGGTGGAGTTGTCCTGTAGGGTCGAACGGGTGACGGCGACGAGAGTCCCGATACGGGAGTTGTCCTCGATGCCGCCACCGGCGCGGGAGGCGGAGTTGCGCTCGAGCATCGACATGTTGACCGTACCGGAGCTGCCGACGTTGTAGAAGATGCCCCCACCGGAGCCACTCATTCCTGTGGCTTTGTTGTCGGCTAGGTAGCAGTCATCTACAAGTAGATCACCTCCTTCGTTGAAGATACCACCACCACCGTTGTCTGCGGCGTCACCGGCGGCGACGTTACCGACGAAGCGTGACTTCTTGACCATACCCTTGCCGGTGCCGTGCCAGAATCCACCACCCTCGGAGGCAGCGAAGTTGTCGCGGAACATTGTCTCCATCAGGGTTACCGTAGCCGAGCCCGTGATGTGGATCCCGCCGCCGTTGCCCGGCGCGCTGCCGGTCCGGTTGGAGGTAAACATTGCGTCGTTGACCGTGAGGCTCGCGTTCGAGCGGTCCTCAATGGCGCCACCGGCGCGACTCGCAGTATTACTCATGAAGGTCGAACCGGTGACTTCGGCGATACCTTGGTTGAGGATTGCCCCACCCGACCCGGAGGTGCCGGTAGCGAGGTTGCGCTCGAAGCTCGAGCTCCTGACTCGGAGCGTACCGGAGTCGTTGTATATGGCGCCACCGCCGTTCTCGGCACTGTTGCCTTTGCCAACGTTGTCGGTGAAGGAAGACTCCGCGACGGTCATTACGCCAGCGCCGTTCCAGAGGGCTCCACCTTCGCTACCGGCCATATTAGCATTGAATTTACCTTTCGACACCTTGACATCACCTGCGCCGGTCACATGGAGGGCGCCACCGTTGCCGGGAGCGTTGTTAACCACGTTGCCGTCGAAGCTGATGCTGTACAATTCGACGCTCGTCCCGGCGCCGGAGACATCCTCAATGCCACCACCGGCGCGGTTGGCCGTGTTGGAGTTGACGAAGCTATTGTACATCCGGATCGACCCACCAGGAGCGTTCAGGATAGCTCCACCGGAGCCGCTCGCGCCGCTTGCGGTGTTGCCGTTGATTGCGGAGCCGTTGGTGACCACCACGTTACCGCCCATATTGTAGACACCGCCACCGCCGTCGGTAGCCGTAGCGCCGGCCGCGGTGTTGTTCATGATGCTCGTACCGTCGATGTCCATGCGGCCAGAGCCGTTCCACAGACCGCCGCCCTCTTTGGCGGCGAAGTTGTTGGTGATGTTGGACTGCGAGATTCGCGAGTCGCTAGCGCCCGTTACGTGGAGGGCACCACCGTTACCGGGGCTCGTGGTCGCGCGGTTGCTGATCATGGTGACGCTGTAGAGCTTGAGGATCTGTCCGGCGCCAGAGGCGTCCTCGATCCCACCACCGGCTCGCGCGGCTACGTTAGAGTTGATCCGCGAGAAGGATACCGTCAGCGACCCTCCCATACCGTTGAAGATCCCGCCGCCCGATCCCGCCGGCGCACCGGTAGCGCGGTTGCCGATGATCTGCGTGCCGTTGGTGACGAGCACCGTGCCTCCGTCGTTGTAGATACCGCCGCCGCCCTCGCCGAGCGTGCCGCCCTGGGCGACGTTGTTGCGGATGGTAGCCGCGAAGACCTTCATCGAGCCTGATCCGTTCCAGAGCGCCCCGCCCTCGCTGGCGGCGACGTTGTCCTCGAAGAGGCCTGCGTGGAACTCGACATCGCCAGCGCCCGTAGCGTGATAGCCGCCGCCGTTGCCGGGGGCCGAGCCAGCGCGGTTAGATTTCATGGTGGCGTTCGCGATACGCATGAGCGTACCTGCGCCACCGTTGTTCTCGATGGCGCCGCCGGCGCGGCTCGCGCTGTTGTTGGTGAATGTCGTGCCGTAAGACTCGATGACCCCACCGACGTCATTAAGGATAGCCCCCCCCGAGCCACTCGTGCCGAGGGCCGTGTTGAGGTCGAAGGTCGTGTTGCCGGTGATGACGACGCGTCCGCTGAGATTATAGAGTGCACCGCCGCCCTGATTAGCGTCATTGCCGGCGGCGGAGTTGCCCATGAATTGTACGGCGCCGATTGTCATTCTTCCGGCGCCATTCCAAAACGCACCGCCCTCCGCGCTAGCGAAGTTGTCGGTTGCCCGCCCGCCAAAAATCGAGGCGTTACCGGCACCCGTGATGTGGTAAGCGCCTCCGTTGCCGGGGTTCGACTCGGTACGGTTCATATTGAAGGTTACCTCGGAGAACTTGGTCTCGGTGGCGGCGCCGGAGGCGTCCTCGATCGCGCCACCCGCACGGCTGGAGGTGTTCTCCTCGAAACCCGAGCGCGTCACGGTGAGTGCAGCACCGTCGGTGACGATGATTGCACCGCCAGAGCCGCTCGTGCCCGTAGCCAAGTTGCGACGGAAGCGGCTGTCCTGTATGCGGAGGCTACCGCCGGCTGCCGAGATAGCGCCACCGCCCTGTGCGGCTGCGGCACCCGTGGCGACGTTGTCGGAGAAGGAGCAGGTGAAGACTTCGACCATGGCGTCAGTAGCGCTGATGGCGCCACCCGCTACGGCGATCGAGTTGTTGATTGAGAGGCTAGTAAACTTGACTTTATAGCCGCTCGTCACCACGAAGGCACCAGCAGTACCCTTAATGGTCGTCTGCATCATCCCGTTGCCGGTAATCGACACGTTTCGGGAGATGGTAATCGGAGAGCTCAAGGTAATCGTTGAGCCGTTGAGCGTAGCGGCGAAGCGAACGCTGGTCGCGCTCAGGGTCGTAAGGGCCTCGCGGAGGGTGCCCGGCCCGGAATCGGCCGCAGAACTGACAGTGCGGAGTTGTGCAACCGCAGAAGCGAATGCCGAGCACGTCAGCAAGAGGGTGAGTAAAATTGTCTTTTGCATCTTGGGACTGGTGTTTGGTTGAATTACTCGACCTTGAGTATTACAACCCAATATTGTTTGAATTGAGATTGAGTTCACCAAACAAACTCCCAATGTCGCTCAAACGTCAATGATCGTTATATTCTCCCCTATACCATTATTCTTCTGTCGATATCTCACCAACAAGGCATTCGGCCCACCGCCTGGCCGACCAGCGCCGCAACACCTTTTCCACACCTTCGTTAGATCCAGTAACTTGCGTGCCCGCGTCTTCCCGGACGTGACCACGCAACCCCCGATCCCACCCGCGCGATGCCCCCAACTTCTACCTACCGTGCCCTCATCGAGCGGCTCGACCAGTTTACCAGGAAGTACTACCTCAATCAGGTCATCCGCGGTACACTGTATACGCTCGGGCTGGTAGGTCTGTGTTTCCTGGTTGTGGCCTTGCTGGAAGGCAACTTCTACTTCGACCAACTCGGGCGCAAGACGCTATTCTTCGGATTCCTGACCGTCAGCGCGGTAGCGGCTGGGTACTGGGTATTGCTTCCGGCAGCGCACTACTTCCGGCTCGGCAGTGTCATCTCGCACGAGAAGGCCGCCGCCATCATCGGGGATCACTTCGGGGATGTCAAAGACAAATTGCTCAATCTCCTGCAACTCGGCAGGGAGTTAGCGTCACAGACCCCCGAGGCGCGTGTGACCAGTGGCGTGAGTGAGGATTTGCTGCTGGCGAGCATCGATCAGAAAGGTGCGGAGCTCCAACCCGTGCCTTTCCGCCGGGCCATTGACCTGAGCGAGAATCGCCGCTACCTGCGCTACGCTCTGCCGCCACTGTTGCTGCTCATCTGTTTTCTCGTGGCTGCGCCTTCATGGATCACGGATTCGACCTCACGCCTCATGCGCAACAACGAGGACTTCGAGCGCCCGGCACCGTTTCGCTTCGTTTTGCCGAAAGGCGACCTCAAAGTAGTACAGTTCGAGAACTACCCACTCGTCGTCGAGGTGGAAGGGGATGTCATCCCGTCCGAAGCCTTCATCACGCTCGACGGTGACGCGTACCAGCTCAAGCACGAGGGCGGCTCGCGGTTCAGCTACGAGTTCCAGCAAGTGGCCGACGATGTGCAGTTTCGCTTTAGTAGCGGCGAGGTAACTTCGCGCAGCTATGCACTGGCGGTAGTCAAGAAGCCGAACCTGCTCGGCTTCACGGTGCAGCTCGACTACCCGTCCCATACCGGCCGCCGCGACGAGACGGTCGACAATCTCGGCGACCTCACCGTGCCCGAGGGGACGCGCATGACTTGGCTCTTCGAGGCCGACCACACCGAAGCCGTCGAAATGCGTTTTGGCGAAAGCCGCCTCGACAGCGCCACGCGGGAGAGCAACCGACTCTTCCGCTTCGACCGGCGCGCCATGCGCTCGACGCCTTACACCGTGGTAACCGGCAATACCGCCTTGCCGCGTGCCGACAGCGTGCGCTACGGCGTGAGTGTGATCGCGGATCAGAACCCGAGCATCTCGGCTGAGCGCTTCGTGGATTCTAGCCAACGCAACGTGCTCTTCTTCGCCGGGGAGGCAAGCGACGACTACGGACTATCGGCCCTACGTCTGGTGTACACGCGCACCGCTCCCCGCGGCAAGCCCGTTACACAGTCGGTGTCGCTCTTTAAGCCTTCCGGCAAATCTGCCACCTTCGACTACACTTTCGATATCGAGAAGCTGGCGCTCAAACCCGGCGAGGAGCTGAGTTACTACTTCGAGACCCTCGACAACGACGGCGTCAACGGCGCGAAGGCCGCCCGCACCCCCGTCGAGACCTACCGCAAGAAGACCCTCGAGGAGTACGCCGAGTCGCGCGCCGACCAGAGCGATAGCATCAAGAAGAAACTCCAGGAGTCGATCAAGGAAAGCAAGGCCTTGCAAGAGCAGATGAAGCGCCTGCGCGAGAACCTCCTCCAGAAGAAGGACATGGATTGGCAGATGCGCCAGGAGCTCGAGAAGCTGATGGAGCGCCAGGCCGAGCTCGAGAAGAAGATCGAGGAGGCCAAGGAGGAGTTCGCCGACCAGCGCGCCGACCAGGCCGAGTTCGAGGAGCCCAAGCCCGAGCAGGAAGAAAAGCAGGAGAAGCTCGAGGAGATGTTCGAGCAGCTGCAGGATCCCGAGATGAAGGCCATGCTCGAGAAGATCAAGGACCTCATGGACAAGCTCCAGAAAGAGGACGCCCTCGAGATGATGCAGCAGATGCAGGCCGACGACAAGCAAACTGAGCAAAAGCTCGATCGTCTAGAGGAACTTTTCAAGAAGCTCGAACTCGAATACGAGATGCAGGTCGCTGCCGAGGAGCTTGAGAAGTTGGCCGAGGAGCAGCAAAAGCTCGGTGAGGAGACCGCCAAGAAGGAGGAGGGCGCCAAGAACGAAGATCAGCAGGCCAAGCAGGAAGACATCAACAAGAAGTTCGAGGAGCTCGCCAAGAAGCTCGACCAGGTCGAGAAGAAGAGCAAGGAACTCGAGCGCCCGAAAGACACCGGCGTCGAGAAAAACGACCAGAAGGACGTGAAGCGCGACCAGAAAGACGCCGGCGAGAAGATGGACCAGCAGCAGAATAAGAAGGCCGGCGAGAAGCAAA
>JBGTKC010000028.1:0-5982 GCA_041744755.1 Saprospiraceae bacterium | reverse complement strand
ACGACCGAACAGCAATTGACTCACTCCTTCCGCACTTTCCAGCGCTTCGCATCCGTGGATGCGGGCGGTGAGTTCGGCGGCGAGCTGCTCTTTGGCGGCGCGGGGCTGTGTAGTGGCCAGTTCGATGAGGGCGTCGAATTCGGCGCGGGGTAGCAGCGAAAACGTCCGGATGTAGCGCTGTAGATCCCGATCATCGGCGTTGATCCAGAATTGGTAGAACTGGTACGGCGAGGTCCGCTCCGCATCCAACCAAATATTCCCACTCTCGCTCTTCCCGAATTTTGACCCGTCGGCCTTCGTAAGCAGGGGCGCGGTGAGTCCGTAGGCCTTGCCGCCCAGGTTGCGGCGTACGAATTCAGTGCCGGCGGTGATGTTGCCCCACTGGTCGGAGCCGCCCATCTGAAGCGTGCATCCGAGGTCGCGGTAGAGGCACTGAAAATCGTAGCCCTGAAGTAGTTGGTAGCTAAACTCCGTGAAGGAGAGCCCCGTCTCGAGGCGCTTCTTGACCGCATCCTTGGCCATCATGTAGTTGACCGTGAGCGTCTTGCCGACGTCCCGCAAGAAGTCGATCACGGGGAAGTCCTTGTAGTAGTCGTAGTTGTCAACGAAGGTCACGTCGTGGCAGCCCGGCTCCGGCTTGAGCAACTCCCGCGCTTGTGTTTGCTGGGCGGCGAGGTTAGCCGCGATCTCGTCGGTGGACTTCAGCGAGCGCTCTTCGGACTTACCACTCGGGTCCCCGATGCGCCCCGTGGCCCCGCCGAAGAGCATGACGGGCCGGTGGCCACTCAACTGGAAGAGCTTCAGCAGCATGATCGGCACGTAATTCCCGATCGTGAGGCTCGGCGCCGTCGGGTCGAAGCCGATGTAGGCGATTACGGGCTTGTCCTCGGCGAGGTGATCTTCGAGGCCGGGGGAGAAGTCCTGGATCAGGTCGCGGTAGCGAAGTTCTTCGAGGAAGTTGAGCATGTCGTAGGTTAGCTGCGCCGCCTATCGCAAAGGCGCAAAGGAAAGCGCAAAGGTCGCAAAGCAGCGGTCTCCTTCGGCGGCGGTGCATACAGCCGTCCAGCTTTGCGTTCTTTGCGGACCTCTTAGCGCCTTTGCGTTGAAAATTCCGCCCGGATGTTCGTCTCCGCCTTCATCGCCCGCCGCATTACCGAGGCGCAGTCCGGGCGCCTGGCCTCCCTGATCATCCGGCTCGCGATCGTGTCGACGGCCTTGTGCGTAGCCGTAATGATTATTGCGTCGGCGCTTTTGCGGGGCTTCAAGTACGAGATCTCCGACAAGATTTTCGGCTTCTGGGGACACGTCCACGTGGCGGCAGCGCAGTCGGGCGACGGGATGTTTGAAGCCGTACCCTTCTCGCGCGACGAGGAGTGGATCGACAGCCTCCGGCGCATGACGGGCGTGATTGCGTACAGTTCGACGGTCGAGGAACTGGGTTTTGGCGAAAGCTCCCACGCCGGCGTGCGCCACGTGCAGAGCTACATCGTGAAGCCGGGCGTCATTCAGACCAAAGAGGAGATCGAGGGCATCTTGCTGAAGGGCGCCGGAAAAGACTTTGACTGGGACTTTTTCGCCGACAATCTTCGGGAAGGCGGATTGCCAAACATGCTCGATACGGCGCCGTCCCGGATGGTGCTCCTCAGCGAACAGACCGCAGCCAGGGTCGAACTGCACGTCGGCGACCCATTCATCGTCCACTTCCCGGAAGGACGGCAAATGCGCAAGCTCCGCTTCGAGGTCGGGGGGCTTTACCGCACGGGACTCGAGGAGTACGATACGCAATTCGCGATCGTCGACCAGCGTGTGCTACAGGACATCCTCGGCTGGGAGCCGGACCAGATCAGCGGAATCGAGCTCTTGCTGGAAGACTCCCGCGACGCCGAGGGCATGGCACACCAGGTCTACCTTGAGGTGCTCCCGAACCAATTCTACGCCGAGTCCGTGCGTCAGCGCTTCCCCGGGATTTTCGAGTGGCTCGACTTACAAGACCTCAATGAGTACGTCATCATCGGCCTAATGCTCGTGGTTTGCGTCATCAACATGATCACGGCGCTACTCATACTCATTTTGGAGCGCACCGCCATGATCGGGGTGCTGCAGACGCTAGGCATGGGCGGCGGAGCTTTACGTAGCATTTTTTTGCGCTTCGGGTCGCGCGTGCTACTTCGCGGCCTGCTCTGGGGCAACGTCATCGGCCTCGGGCTCTGCGCACTTCAGTACTACACCGGCTGGCTCAAGCTCTCTGAGGAAAACTACTACCTCAGTACGGCGCCGATCCGCGTCAACTGGCCCGTGGTGGCGGGGCTCAACCTCGGTACGTTTGTCCTCGTCATGACGGCGCTGTTGCTGCCGGCCGCCCTCGTGACGAGGGTTGACCCCGTAAAAACGATCCGCTTCGACTAGGTCACGGTCTCCACAACTTACCTTATGCCGATCGAGATCACGCGCCAGTTCCGCCGCGATATCCGCCAGGAGTGGCGCATGGGGCGCCGCGTTAAGCCACTGCCGATCTTTCTGCTGGCTGCCGCGGGATTCGTTTTGGCGGAAGCCACCCGCGCCACCGGGAGCGGATACTGGATGCGGATCGTAGGCTTTCCGCTCGTCTTCGTCGGGGCCTACTTCCTCGTCCTAATCGGTAGCGCGCAACTGCGGGCGCGCGCGCAGCCGTTCTTCCACACGCTCGTCATGCGTGACGACGACATCGAGGTCCGCGACGAGATCCGCGGGCGGCAGGAGCGCTACCCGTGGTCCGACTTCGAGCGCGTCGAGATTACGCCCGCCTACTTCAGCATTCGGCGTCGAGGGGCCCCGCGCGGCGAGAGCTACCTCATCAATCGCGCGAAGTTGAGCGAGGCCGAACAGGCGTTCCTCGGCGAGCGTATAATCGAGTTGTGAACTTGCTCCAAGCCGCGGTTCACGGTTGGAGTGTAGCCTGGCGGAAGCGCGCGGGTGAGTTGGTAGGCGCCCGGGCCGGGGGCGTCTGGAGCGACGGCTACGAAGGCCGACCACGGGACGTCGTGGCCGTATTGGGGGAGGGTAGCGTCAGAATCGCGGAACTACTGGGCGTGGGGGTTTTGGCGCAAGCCGTGGAGTACGCCTCGGCGGGGCGTCGCTACCGCAGGCTCTCGCACGAGGAGACGGCTTTCGCCAAAACCTACTTCGATGACGCCATGCTACGCCGCGTGAGGATCGACGAGGGCGCCCACCGAACGGCCGGGCGGCTGCGGATCGCCTATGTGTTCGGGTACGTGATAAAGGTCAGCGGCCCGCCGGGACTTCCGCTCTTGTTACACGAATTGGCGCACGTTCGACAGTACGAGCGCTGGGGCTGGGCCTACGTCGCGAAGGCCCTCTGGGCACAGCACCGCGGCGGCGGGTACGCCTACCGCCCCGGGACACCGGGCGCCCTCCTCAACGCGGAGCAGGAGGCCGCCCGCTTAGAAGACGACGTGCGGGCAGAACTTGGTCTCCCGAGGCGCTACCGGCTCTGAGGCCCGCGACTACCTTCGCGCCGCCCAAGGCAAACCACCCGCCCATGATCCGTTATTTCGTTAAGGAGGGCAGGCGCACGATGGAGGTCGAGGCATTTAGGCAGCGGTGTTGGGCGCACCTGAGCCCACCGTTCGAGGCCAACGAAGTGCAGTCCTTCGCCGACCGTTTCGAGATCCCGGTGGACTTCCTCAACGACTCCCTCGACATTGACGAGCGGAGCCGCTACGAGCGCGAGGAGGAGGTGCGCCTCATCATGATCAACTCCCCGGTGGTCAATGTGTCGCGCTCCGAGGACAACGACGCCATCTTCGTCACGGCCCCAATCGGGATCGTGCTCACGCCCGAACTCATCGTGACCGTGACCTCGGCCGAGGACACGATCCTCCAGCTCTTCGTCGACGGCCGTATCCGGTCATTCAATCCCAAGGACGACACTGGGTTCGTACTTCAGATCCTCGAGCAAAACGTCTACCGCTTCACGGCATACCTGCGCGAACTCAACAAGCGCCGCAACGTGATCGAGCGCGAACTGTACGACTCGAGCCGCAACCGCGAGCTGCGACAGCTGCTCTCCATCGAGAAGTCGCTCGTGTTCTTCGTCAACTCGCTGTCCACCAATGAGCTCCTCAAGCTGAAGCTTAAGCGCTCCGACTTCCTCCAGATCCGCGAGGACGAGGACAAGACGGACCTGTTCGAGGACATCATCATCGACAACTCGCAGGCGCTCGAGATGTCGAACGTCTACACCAACATCCTCTCCGGCACGATGGACGCCTACTCGTCGATCATCTCGAACAACCTCAACGTCGTCATCCAGCGCCTGACCCTGATTACCATCGTGCTGACGGTGCCGACGCTGTTCGCGAGTCTGTACGGCATGAACGTGCCTCTGCCCTGGAGCGACAGCAAGTATGCGTTTGCAGGCGTGATCAGCGTGAGCGTAGTGCTGTCGCTTGTCTTGGTGGCCTACTTCCAGCGCAAGAAGATGATCTAGCTGGCGGGATGTTGGCGTGCCAAATTTGCCGGCACCACCTTTCGGATCGCACGTCAATCTGCGTCCTAGGTAGTATCTAACGTTTTAGCCCTCAGCAACTAACGTAGGGCAGAAGGTCTTGATGCGCGGACCGCGCAAGCTTTTCCACAGTTTATACACTTGCCGGTGCGTACTCGTGGAGATGACGGTAAGGCTTTGTTTAGCGCTGTGGATCAACGGGTTGCACTACCGCTTCCGCGGTTACTAACAGTTGTGGAGACCGCCGAGCGATCAAAACGTAGTCCCCGGCGTCTTACTACCATACCTTGGCACTCCGGCTAGTCACCACGCAGACGCCCCTCGGGGACACTCGCCCGACCAGCCACCCGAGCCGCCGTAGGCCAACCCTCTCCTCGGAGAAACAACTATACACACCGCTTTCTATAACAACCGTCACGAGGTTGAAGGCCACACCTATACGTAGGCTACGGCTTTCGCCAAAACAACATACGCCATGAGTACAGCCGTCGTCAACCAACCCACCGAAAGGATCCTCCAGGAGAATCCGAATCGATTCGTCCTCTTCCCCATCGAGCACAAAGACCTCTGGGACTGGTACAAGCTCCAGCAGGCCAGCATCTGGACCGCCGAGGAGATCGACCTCAGTCAAGACCTAAAGGACTGGGAAAACCTCACCGCCGACGAGCAGTACTTCGTCAAGCACGTACTGGCCTTCTTCGCGGCCTCCGACGGGATCGTGAACGAGAACATCTGCGAGAACTTCGTCGCCGAGGTGCAGTACACGGAGGCCAAGTTCTTCTACGGCTTCCAGATCATGATGGAGAACATCCACTCGGAGACTTACTCCCTGTTGATCGACACCTACATCAAGGACGCCAAGGAGAAGGACTACCTCTTCAACGCCCTGGAGCACATGCCCTGCGTCAAGAAGAAGGCCGACTGGGCCATGCGCTGGATCGAGAACGGCACCTTCGCCGAGCGCGTCATCGCCTTCGCGGCTGTTGAGGGGATCTTCTTCTCCGGCAGCTTCTGTTCCATCTTCTGGCTCAAGAAGCGCGGCCTGATGCCGGGTCTCACGTTCAGCAACGAGCTAATCTCCCGTGACGAGGGCATGCACTGCGATTTCGCCTGCCACCTCTACAACCACCACATCGACAACCCCCTCCCGAAGGTGACCGTCACCCAGATCATCACCGAGGCCGTTGCGATGGAGAAGGAGTTCGTCACCGAAGCCCTCCCCGTGCGCCTCATCGGCATGAATGCCGACCTGATGACGCAGTACATCGAGTGCGTCGCCGACCGCCTCCTCGAGAGCCTCGGCTGCAATAAGGTCTACAATTCCGAAAATCCTTTCCCGTGGATGGACATGATCTCGCTGCAAGGCAAGACCAACTTCTTCGAGAAGCGCGTGGGCGATTACCAGAAGTCGGGCGTCATGGCGGACAAGGAGAAGCAGGTGTTTATGTTGGATGAGGATTTTTAGCCTAGGAAAA
>JBGTKC010000027.1:0-6057 GCA_041744755.1 Saprospiraceae bacterium | reverse complement strand
GCGAAGGTCGTAAGCGCCGTCGGCCAGGCGCCGGGTCAAGGCCGAGAGCGCCGGGGGAGCGGTTACGCTTACGATAATCTCCACGTTGGCACCGAAGCGATCCGTGAACCGCAGTACGTACGTGCCGGAGCGGAGTGCTGGAAGCAGCGTCGGCGTCGAGTCGCCCGCGATCGGCACCGGCGTGGAATACGGACGGCCGTTGTGAGCATAGGATATCGTGTAGGGCGCGGCCGGACCCACGACGTAGGCCACCACCGAGCCATCGTTGCCTCCGGCGCAGGTCACGGGATTAGCCTCGGCCGTGGCATTGAACCCACACGACCTATGTTTTAGCGTAAGCTCCACGATGCTATCGCAGCCGGTACTCGCCATGCGCGTAGCCCTGTACACACCTTCCTCGCGCAAGTCGCGTCCGTCGAAGCGGATCACGTCGCCGTAACATATTGTCGTGTCGAGCACCGTCACTACCGCCGCACCGACCGTGACGCGGTACGTCGCGATCGAGTCACACCCGCCGCGGGTGCTGAGGGCGAAGTCGTAGGTCCCGGCCGCGGAGACGATTTGGCCGTTGAGTTGCGCGGTTTGGCCCGCGCACAGGGCCAAGTCTTGCGAGCTACGAACCGTGTCCGTGACCGTCACGCGGTACGTCGCGATCGAGTCGCAACCGCCGCGGGTGATAAGGGCGAAGTCGTAGGTCCCGGCCGCGGCAATGATCTGGCCATTGAGCGTCGCGGGTTGGCCCGCGCACAGGGCCAAGTCTTGCGAGCTACGGACCGTGTCCGTGACCGTGACGCGGTACGTCGCGATCGAGTCACACCCGCCGCGAGTCTTTAGGGCGAAGTCGTAGGTCCCGGCCGCGGCAATGACCCGACCGTTGACGGTCGCGGCCTGACCCATGCACAGGGCCAAGTCCTGCGAGCTGCGTACGGTGCCGGTGACTGCGACCCGGTACGTCGCGATCGAGTCGCACCCGCCGCGGGTCTTTAGGGCGAAGTCATAGGTCCCGGCCGCGGAGATGACCCGACCGTTGACGGTTGCGGTCTGGCCCGCGCAGAGCGCCAAGTCCTGTGAGCTGCGCACCGTGTCCGTAACCGTGACACGGTAGGTCGCGATCGAGTCGCACCCGCCGCGCGATTTCGACACGAAGTCGTAGGTTCCAGCTGCGGAGATCACACGACCGTTCAACGTCGCGGTCTGGCCCGCGCACAAGACGAGATCCTGTTTGCTGCGCGCCACGTCCGCGACCGTGACCCGGTACGTCGCGATCGAGTCGCACCCAGCGCGGGTCTTCAGGTCGAAGGTGTAGGTCCCAGCCGCAGAGATGACCCGACCGTTGAGCGTCGCGGTCTGCCCCGAACACAGCGCGAGATCCTGAGTGCTGCGCGCCACCTCTACCAGCGTGACTCGGTAGGTGACCGTTGAGTCACACCCGGCTTTCGTCCGATTCTCGAAGGTGTAAACACCGCTTGCCGAGATGTCGCGACCGTTGATCTTCGTCGTTGTCCCGCGGCACAGGGTCGTATCGATCGTAACCGCGCTCGATGCCCCGATCACGACGTCGTAGATGATCGTCGAGTCGCACCCCACGGAATTCTTGAACGTGTATGGATAGGTGCCGCTCGCGGTGATCGTAGCACCCTCGACCACGACGGGGGACCCCTCACAGCCTGTGCGCCGAATGCGGGTCGTAGGAAAGTCGCCGATCTTGATCTTCAGGCACTCCGGAGGCGCGGCGTTACAGATGCTACTCGCCGTTACGCACAGTTCGAACTCCCCGTCCTTCGGGAAGGTAAGTTTTTGGGAGAGATCTCTCTCGGTGCCGACGGGCTCACCGTCGAGGGTCCAGTCGTAGTACGTAGCCGCGGCCACGGCGTCGATCTTGTACTCGTAGGCACGAGGCCCGTTGCACATCCGCGTCGGGCCACGCAGTCCGCCGCTGTTGCGTACCTGCGGGATCTCGGTGGTACCCTTGGTGACGGTTACCTTGTAGTCGCAGACGTCCCTGTTGTTTCCGTCGATGACGAGGTAGTAGAACTTGCCCGGCACCAGGTCGTCCATGACGAGGGGGCGGGTGGTGTTGTTGTTGATGCCCGTATTGCAGTTGCTCCTCGACACGGCCCGCTTGTAGTCGCAGTCCGCCACCTCGTACACCCCAGCCTCGAGCCCGAGGTCGAAGCCGTCGCCCTTAGTGCAGTTGGTGACCGTCAGGTCGATGGTTAGCTCGCGGGAGCCGGCCATGAAGCCAATCCACTGGATATTATGGTTGACGGTGGTGCAGAAGTCCTTCGGGAGGTCACCCTCGTCGATCTGTCCACCGTTGTCGTTCCTCCCCGTGAAGCCGTCTATATCGCAGATGATGCAGGCGTCGCTGCACTTGAGGGTCATCTTGGCTCCTGGGCCACAGATATCCGGACGCTGGGCAGCAGAGGAGCCAATCGCGAGAAAAAGCGCCAACACGGCGACGCCAAAACTTAGGAATGGTCCGCGGGGAAGGGATCGGAACAGGGCGCGTACGGTCATTGCGATCGTTCGTGGGGGAGGGATGACGCGCTCTGGGGACGCTCGACAACGTGCGTATACGAGATCGGGTGTGGAAAAGGTCGCCTCCGAGACAGTGGAAAATGAACAAACCCAGAGAAGCGCAAATATCTAATCTCCTGGCTTAGCGAGGAGTGTTCCGTCGAATTCTACCCGGAACAGGTGATAGGCTACTGCGGCTGCCGGAGCGTACCAGATGCGGGAAACGCTTGCGGCGAGCGTCTACGGCGAGGTCGAATTTGCTGTAAGTACATAATTAGTAGGCGTGAACGCAGGGTAGACTGTCCGCTACGGCTTTCGCCAAAACTGGATAGGCCGCGCGAAACTTATCTTCCCGGCGGCCAGCGATTTCTGGACAAGATGTCCACGGAATGCCTCTGTGCGCACTGTGTTGGGCCTTAGGTCCGCCCCCGGATCGGTGAGGGCTCATAGGCTTATGCCCGTTCATTGGGCGCGACCGGGCTCCGATTAGTAGGGTCACCACTGGTTTGCCATCGGATGGTGCGTAGTTTTGGCGAAAGCCGCATACACAGAGCGACGAGCCTGCGTCGCCTAAGCACTCTCACCTCTCACCTCCACGCTCACGTGGAAGAGGGCATCGCCTTTGTTGATCACCGGCGCCACGTTGCCGCAGAACACATACCCGGCCCAGGTCGCCTTGACGGGCATCTCGAATGCGCCAAATGGGTCGCTCACGATCCCGAGGATCGTGCCGCGCCCCACGAACTCGCCCAGGGGCGCCAGGCTGTGCCACATGCCGGAGGCCGGGGCCCGCACCCAGCGCGACCTGGTGACGACGATTGGGGAGGCCTCCGGATCGGGGACATCGTTTAGGGATTCGGTCATCCCGAGGTAGCTCATCACGCGCTGCGCGCCGAGGACCCCGTAGCCGATGGCGGGTTCGTCAAACTGCATCGACCTGCCGCCCTCGAAGACGACGGCCGTCTTGCCGGCCTTCGTGAAGGCATCCCGGATGGAGTTGCTGATGGACTTCGACTGCACCACAAAGGGGGACCCGAAAGCCCGCGCCAGCGCGAAGGCCCGCTCGTCCCCTAGGAGGCAGCGGGTCTGCGCCACGTTGACGCGGTCGGCCCCGCCGGAGTGGAAGTCGAGCACGTAGTCGATGTCCGGCAGTACCTGGGTGCGGAAGAGGTAGGCGAACTGGCTGGCGAGCGAGCCGCCCTTCGCGCCCGGGAAGACGCGGTTGAGGTCGCGGCCGTCGGGGAACTTGCGGCTCAGGTTGATGAAGCCGAAAATGTTGAGCACCGGGATGCAGATCACCGTACCGCGGCTGGGCTTGTGGTCGCCGGCATAGACGATGCGGCGCACGATGTCGATGCCGTTGAGCTCGTCGCCGTGGACCCCGCCCATCAGCAGCAGCACGGGTCCGTCCTCCGCGGCGCGCTCGACGAAGACGGGGGCCTCCACGGCGTTGCGGGTGTGGAGGGCCGCCACGTCGATGTGGAGCGTGAGACTCGCGCCCCGCGGGATGTCCCGCCCGAGGACGTTAATTTTTTGCCTGTACATTTTGCTCCACGTAGCGGATGATCTTGCCGGCGATATCGGTGCCTGTCGCCTTTTCGATACCCTCGAGCCCCGGCGAGGAGTTGACCTCGAGGACGAGCGGTCCGTTGCTGGATTGAAGCATGTCTACCCCGGCCACGCCGAGACCCATCGCCTTGGCGGAGATGATGGCGGTCTGTTCCTCCTCTTCGGATAGCTCGATCAGATTCGCCGAGCCCCCGCGGTGGAGGTTACTGCGGAACTCTCCCTCCTTGCCCTGGCGCTTCATGGCCCCGACCACGACCCCGTCCACGACGAAGGCCCGGATGTCGGCGCCGCCGGCCTCCTTGATGAACTCCTGGACGATGATGCGGGCCTCGAGACCATTGAAAGCCTCCATGACGGAACTGGCGGCGTTTTGCGTTTCCGCCAAAACAACGCCCAGTCCTTGCGTGCCCTCGAGCAGTTTGAGGACCACGGGCGCCCCGCCGACCTTCTCGACGACGTGCTCGACGTCGCGGGAGAAGTTGGTAAACACCGTCTTCGGCAACCCGACGCCGGCGCGGGCGAGGAGCTGCAGGCTGCGCAGTTTGTCGCGCGAGCGCACGAGCGCCTGTGATTCCACTGCCGTGAAAACCTTCATCATCTCGAACTGCCGTACCACGGCCGTACCGTAGAAGGTGACCGAGGCGCCGATGCGCGGGATGATGGCGTCGATACCGGTGAGGTACTCACCGTTGTAGTAGATGCGCGGGCTCTTCTTGGCGAGCTCGATGGAGCACTTGAGGTGGTCTACGACGCGGACGTGGTGGCCGGCGGCCTCGGCGGCCTCGACGAGGCGGGAGGTGGAGTAGAGGCGGGGTCCGCGGGAGAGGATGGCTATGTTCATATTGGGGGTTGTTTGGTTGTTTGGTGGGCTTTTGGGGAGTGCTTGTTGGTTTGGTTGGTTGGTTGTTTGGTTGGTGATTTGATTGTTTGTTTGCTGCCGCAGGGCATCCTACGGGCAGCGTGGCGGACCCACCAAACCACCAAACCATCGTTCCACCAAACCACCTTTCATCCCATTTTGGCGGCATAAGAAAGGTCGGTGGCGGCGGGATCGACGACGAATCGGTTCATGAGCAGGCGGCGGCCGATCAGCACCGGGAATCGCATCTCCCCGCGCTCGGACAGCGAGAGTTCGATGGGGAAGTCGCGGCCGAAGAGTCGGATCTTGGTCTTGACGAGGTAGCGGGACTCGGCCTTACCGTTGGAACTCCGGACGCGCTTGGTGCGGAAGGTCGTGAGTTCGAAGGCGCGTTCATTGTAGTCGGCGTGGGTCGGGTCGAGGAGTTTGAAGGTGAGCACCTCGGTGCCGTCGGGGCGCTGCTTAACCTTGATGTGGTGGCAGTGGATGGCCGAGGTATAGGCCCCGGTGTCGACTTTGACGGCGATGTCGCGGAGCCCGAGTTCGGGGAAGTCGGCGAAGTCCCGGCGGCCGATGGTAAGCTTAGGCACGGCGGGCAAGGTAGGGCGCACACCAACCGCCGGTGTTAGTTTCGCCCGTCCGCGCCCAAGCACCCACGATCATGAGTCACCCCCGGCCCGCGTCCAAAGAGGCAGACCTTGTCTCGGACGCCTTTCGGCAAAACGTTGAACGCCTGCAGGCCGTCATGGCGCAGACCCCGCTCCCGATGGCGCTCTTCGTCGGGGACCAGCTTCGCGTCCCGGCCCACAACGCCCTCATGCGCGAGATCTGGGACAAGACCACCGAGGAGATCGGCGATCGCCCGCTACTGGCCTTCTTGCCGGAACTCATCGGGCAGGGTTTCGATGACCTCCTGCGCGGTGTCTTGCGCACGGGCGAGACCTACGAGGGGAAGGAACTTCCGGTGCGGTTTCTGCGCGGGGGGCAGATGCAAGACTTCTACTTCAACTTCATCTACTCTCTATACTGTGATGAGGCCGGGCGGCCAATCGGGGTACTCTCGGTCGCGACCGATGTCACGGCCCTCGTCCTCAGCCGGCACGAGATCG
>JBGTKC010000026.1:0-13634 GCA_041744755.1 Saprospiraceae bacterium | reverse complement strand
CTTCGGTCTTCTATCACGGGGCGGAGTTCAGCGAGGTCTTGCCCTCGCGCGGGGAGCCCTTTATAGATATGGAGTGGAACGCCTTCAACGAGGGGCCCGGCAATCAGCGCGACGGTAATGCCTCGATCACGGGCTACCTCGTCCGAAAGTTCGTCGACCCGAGCCTCGGGTTCGCCCCCGAGGGCGTCAGCAAGACGGCGTGGCAGGAGATTCGCTTCGCGGAGGTGCTTCTCATCTACGCTGAGGCCTCCAACGAGGCCACGGGGCCCGACGAGTCGGTCTACCGCGCCGTCAACCGCATCCGTACGCGCGCTGGCCTCCCAAACCTTCCCCCTGGGCTCGATCAGGCCGGCATGCGCGCCGCCATTCGACACGAGCGCCGCGTCGAACTAGTGTTCGAGAACCACCGCTGGTTCGACCTCCGGCGTTGGGGCATCGCCCGCGAAGTACTCAACGGCACCGCTACCGGGATCCGCATCGACCGCGATGGCGTCCCGCCGGCGCGCGACGGCGGGCCAGTACACGTGTTCGATCCCGCGCGCCTCACATTCACGCCTTTCACCAACGGCGCATTCGAGATTAAATATCCCGAGCGCTACGAACTACTTCCGATTCCCCTCGCGGAGGTGGAAGCCAATCCAAACCTCACACAAAACCCTGGATATTAGCTTGCCTCGTACCCGCGTGGACGGGGGGGGGCCGTACGTGTCGGCGAGTCTATTTGATCCTCAGCACCCACGGCGAGTAAGCCCCTCTGTAATCGACACCTTTCTTCAGCTTGTTTAAGCCCACCAACCCTGCTGCCCGCCGTTCGACCGTGAGACAGGCTGTCGCTGGGTGTCTTTGTATCGTGGCGACGGTCTACGTAACACCCGTGACGCTGCCCGGGCAGATGCTCGTCGACGTAGCGGCCGCACTGGGCGTCGAGCACTACCACCAAGACCCCAGGGTGATGTCGGGCGGGGTGGCCATCTTCGATTTCGACAAGGATGGCTACCAAGATGTGTATCTCACGGGGGGCCTCGGGGGGGATATCTTATATCGCAACAATGGCGACGACACCTTCGTCGACGTAACGCGCGATGCCGGGATTACCTTCTCGAACGTGGTCCAGACCACTGGGGCTATTGCCGCCGATTTCGACGGGGATGGCTTCGAGGACCTTTTCATCACAACGGTCGAGGATGCGCATGCGCGGCTACTCCACAACGAAGCAGGGTCCGGCTTCACGGATGTCTCCGTTGCCGCCGGACTCGCCCAAACGACAGCGTGGAGTATGTCCGCCACTGCTGGCGATATCGACGGCGACGGCGACCTGGACATCTACGTCGGCAACTACGTGCGCTACACCGACCTCCCCTTCGAAAACCACATCACGGGTGGGCTACCGAACTACCTCCTCCGTAACGATGGGTCGGGTCGCTTCGCGGTCGAGCTCCGCAGCTCCCCGCGCGAACTCGGGTGCACGCTAGCTACGCTGTTGTCCGACAAAGACCGCGACGGAGACCCCGACCTCTTTGTCCTTAATGACTTCGGCGACTTTTATGCGCCCAATGGTCTGTTCGACAATGATCCGGCGGCTGGCACGCTCACGGAGGAGAGTCAAGGCCGCCGCTTCTACGCGGCCATCAACGCGATGGGAATCGCCGGGGCCGACCTGAACGCAGATCAGCTACCCGACTACTACATCACGAATATCGCCGACAACTACCTGTTCGAGAGTTCACCCTCGGGCAATTACGAAGAGAGGGCCGCGGCGGTCAATGCGGCCGATGGCGACGGCGCGAGTTGGGGTACAGCCATCGTAGACCTAGACGACGACGGTCGCCCCGACATCGTCACTAGTAAAGGGAGCCTCCTCCGCGGCGGCAACCTCGATATGGCCCCGCATCTCCTGTTTGGCGGTATCGATAACGAATGGTACTTCCCGCTAGGCTTCGAGCTTGCCTACGTCGGGAATAATAACTCCCGGGGGCTGGCAGTGGGCGACTTGAACCAAGACGGTCACGTGGACGTGGTCATGTCTGGGGTCCGGAGCCAGGTGCTTGAGACTGCGCGGACGCGCGTGTACATCAACCGTGGGGTCGCCGGCGTGGAGCCGGGGCACTACATGAACCTGCGACTGGTCCACGGCGCAGGGGGCTCTCCGGCTGTCGGTGCGCTGGTGGATCTGTACACCTCGCACCGGACGCGCGCGTATGAACTAAGCTGCGGCGGTAGCTATCTCTCGAGCCACGCGCCCGTAATTCACGTGGGAATAAGCCCCGACGAGACGATTGATAGCGTGATGGTACGCTGGCCTCCGGCACCGACCGGGCGCCCTCAGGCTTCGACGCTTACTGATCTACATCCCGATCACCAGTACTTGGTCACGCCGACGGGCGAGGTCCTCGTCGAGCGCTATGAACGGCGGTCTTGGTGTGGGCAGCCATTGATGCTCTACGGCAGCAGTATCAACGGGCCCGGGCGCTACCGGTTCCGCCTGCCCGGTGGCGCACGGGATACATTGGTCTACCTCGCCATAGCGGCCGGCGCCACAGGCTTTCCGGAGTGTAGCAGCGCCGCGGGTGAGGGGGCGGGTGTTCCGCACCTCACAATCTACCCAGTACCCTTCGGAGACGATCTCACGGTCGAGATCGAAGGCGTTGCGGTCCTGGAGGCGATTCTGTTCGACCTCAACGGACGCAGACTCAACTCCCGCCTCGATGCGGATGGCCGGTCCGGCTGGCGAGTGACTTTACTCGAACCTGCGACGCTTCCCCCGGGCCTGTACGTGTTGCGTCTCCGGACTGAAGTGGGGGTAATCTCGCGGAGGGTCATGCGGTAGCGGTGAGGCAGGCGTGTGGGCCGAGCCGAAAACCCTCCTCTAGTCCGGTGGACAGGAGGTCCATTGCTCCAGTACAACGAGGGCGGCGGGTTCCTACGCTCGTGGCACGCGGCGGCGCCTACGCGCGGCTCCTCGAGCTGCAGCGCGTGACGGCGTAAGTCCCCGCCCCCGGCCGGGCGCGATTTACCCGGGGGGTGTGCGTCGCGCGACATTCGCGAAGATTAGCGGCTCGCCGACGGACGAATACATTACACCTGGTACCGGACGCTGCCAAGGGCGATTCTACCTTTAGGCTCCCCAAGTGGTCCGCTTATGCAAACATCTACACGACTCCTCTCCCTCCTGCTGCTCACCGGTGCCACCCTCTGTGCCGGCGCGCAGATCACGATTGACGAAAGTTACCTCCCCAAGGTCGGCGACGAGGAGACGACCTACGTCGAGGAGGGATACACCGACCCGAACGGCAATCTCGCGAAACGCGGCGCCAATCAAACCTGGCGCTTCGAGACCGCGACCAGCGACCGATCGTACGTGACGGTGGTGCGGAGCGCCCGCGACGGTCGGGCGGCGGCCGACTTCCCGGACGCGACCCTCACGATCAATACCGAGTCCTACATCGGCAAGTTGAGCAATACGTCCGAGCTCTACCTACGCCGCGGCACCCGCGGTCTGGATTTACTCGGTGTCGCGAGCACCGACGCGAGCGCCAGTCTCCCCTCCTTGCGCCTCGGCAAACCGCTATTGTACTACCCCTCGCCCCTCAGCGCCGGCACCCTCGTCGCCGACGGCAGCCAGTCTCGCTTCGCCTTCGGATCGGAGGTCCTGACCGAGCTCACGGGTGACCCCTCCTACGCGAAGAACGTGGACAGCGTCCGGCTGCGGGTCGACCAGTCGATCTCGTTCGAGGTCGATGGGTGGGGTACCGTCAACGTCGAGGATATCGCCGGCGTGGACGCCCTCCGCCTTAAGACCACAAATTCCCTCAACCAGGTCCTCGAGGTAAAGGTGCGGATCTTCGGGTGGATAGATGTCGCGGCCATCGGTCTGATCCCAGACAGCCTCCTGCCGGCTTACAGCCTCCGCACGGTGGACTACGCCTTCCTCACGGCCCGTCGTCGCTATCCGGCGTACCGCATCCGGGTTGACAGCGCCGGGAGGCCCGCCTCGCTCGAGTACGCCAACGCGGCCGTGGTCGGCGTGGCCGAACGCCCGGAGCCCGAGAGCGAATTGCGACTCCGCGTCGACGGAGAGCGACTTGCCGTGAGCGTCACCGGCGGGGGGCGCGGCGGCGATCAGGTCTCGGTCTACGGTACGGACGGCCGCTTGATCGTCTCACGGCCCCTGAGCGGGGCGCAGGCCGGGCTCGACTTCGACACGGGCACCTGGGCGAGTGGCCTGCACCTCGTCACGCTCTGGCGCCACGGTGCCGTCGCGGCCACGCAGCGCGTCCTCATCTCACACTAAGGCGGGCGTATCTCGCCCCGACTACCTGTCCGCTGTGGTGTCGCCTCCCGAGGGTGCCCCACCGGGTTTGGCGTTCATGCGGGTGAGGATCTGGGACGTGAGATCGTAGCTCGGGTTGACAGCCAATACCCCGCCGCCGCCGCCGTACTGGAGGATAAAGTCGTAGCCCTCCTCCTGCTGGATGGCCTCGACCTCGCGCTTGAGCACCGTGGAGAGCTCGGCCTGAATCCGGGCGGCCTCCCCCTGGAGCTCCATCGTGAGGCGCTGCTCCTCCATCTGGAGCTCCTGTTGCGAGCGGCCGAGTACGCTCTGCTCGCCCTCCATCTGCTTCGGGGTGAGGTTGCCGCCCTGGGCGCGGCGCTGGAAGGACTCGATCTGGTCCTGCAGCTTGCGCGCTTTGCGCTCGAAGTTGGCGCTAGCGTCCACCTGTCGTTTGTCGAGGATGTCGGCTTGATCCTTAAGGTAGACGTAGCCGGTTAAGATGGAGTCGGTGTTGACGTAACCAATCTTGAGACCGGCGTTGGCGCCTACATTGGGGTCCTGGAGCGCGGGTGTGACGTCGGCTTGGTCGCAGGCTACTAAGAAGATTAGCGCGAGGGCGGCGGTGGCCGCGAGGGAAGTACTCATGAAGAAACCGGTTTTGCGATTGCGGCCGCGAAGATGGGAAGGAATGCGAGGATGGGCGGCGTAGCCTGCCGAGGCGTACGGCCGGAATATCTTGCGGGCTGTAACGTTCGGGCGCTTCGCCCGTCAGGCAACACCGTCCTCGCTATCCCACTTCCGTGAAAACTACAAACTCCACCGTCGCGCCCGGTGTCGCCATACCATGTACCACCGCACTGAGCTGGGCACTCACTTTGATTCTCCTACTGTCGAGTTTTGGCGTAAGCGCACAAAACAACGCTCGATCTGACGAGTCCGGCCTAAAGGTCTCCGGCGCCTGGGGCGGGTGGCACACGCAGCTCACGTCCTTCCAGCGTACAAGGGCACTCTTTCAAGGGGGCCACGGCGGGCTGGAGTTTAATAAGACCTTCTTCATCGGCTGGGGGCTCTACAAATTGCAGGGCGAGGCATACTACGTGCTCCCGACCGATGGCGTACTCCCGGTAGACATCCGCTACCACGGTCCGATGGTCTACTACACGCCCTATGCGCGTCGGGTACTGCACCCGCGGTTCGGCTTACAGGCCGGCTTCGGCAGCGTCAACGCGCAAAGTCTTCCGGAAGACCGGGTGTTCTTGCTCCAGCCGAGCGCGGGCGGCGAACTCAACGTGTTCCGCTGGTCGAGGCTCGGGGCGGAGCTCGGGTACCGCTACGCCCTCAACGCCGACGGTGCCGGGGTGGGCACCGAATTCCTCAGCGGACTCTACGGCCAGGCGAGCCTCAAGTTCGGTTTTAGCTGGGGCTCGAAGAACGAGGCGCGACGCTAGGCCGGGAGGATAGCCATCAAACTAAACTCGGCGTCCGTTTCGCCAGACGCGGTAAACGTGTACATTGGTCACCATCATGGAGACTACTGTAAGCCCTTCCCAGGTCCGGATCATTCCCAAAGGCGACGTCGAGAAGCTCGACATCGAACTCTACCCCGACTCCGCGAGCGCCTCGCTCGCCGTCGCGCAGCGCATCGCAGATCTCGTGCGCGAGCGCGCGGCCGCCGGCGAGACCTGCGTCCTCGGACTCGCCACCGGCTCCACGCCGGTGAGCGTCTACAACCACCTCGTCCGCATGCACGAGGAGGAGGGGCTGAGCTTCGCGAACGTAGTCACCTTCAACCTCGACGAGTACTACCCCGTCGACCCGCGCGAGCTCCAGAGTTACGTGCGCTTCATGCGGGAGCACCTCTTCGACCGCGTCGACCTCCCGGACGGCCAGTGGCACGTGCCGGACGGGACCGTGGCCCGCGGCGAGGTCGACGCCTACGCCCGCGACTACGAGCGCATGATCGCGGACGCCGGCGGCATCGACCTCCAGCTGCTGGGGATTGGGCGCACCGGGCACATCGGCTTCAACGAGCCGGGCTCCGGGGCCCACTCCCGTACGCGCCTCATCTCCCTGGACCACATCACGATCACCGACGCGGCGAGTGACTTCTTCGGCGAGGAGAACGTGCCCCGCAAGGCCATCACGATGGGGGTCGGCTCCATCATGGACGCGCGTGAGATCATCCTCATGGCCTGGGGCGAGGGTAAGGCCCCCGTGGTGAAGGCCTCGGTGGAGGGACCGATCATGGACACGATCCCCGCGACTTACCTCCAGCGACACCCGCACGTGACCGTGATCCTCGACGAGGCCTCGTCGAGTAAGCTCACGCGCATCGACACGCCGTGGCTCCTCGAAGAGGTGGAGTGGGACAGGGAGTCCACCCGCAAGGCCGTCATCTGGCTCAGTCACCACGTGAGTCTCCCGGTGCTCAAGCTCACCAACCGCCACTACGCCGAGAACGGGATGGCCGACTTGCTGACCCGCGGCGAGGACGGCGCCTACGACATCAACCTCGAGGTGTTCAACTTCCTCCAGCGCACCATCACCGGCTGGCCCGGCGGCAAACCCGGCTCCGACTCCACGCGCTACCCGGAGCGCCCCGAGCCGGCGCAGAAGCGCGTGGTCATCTTTAGTCCCCACCCGGACGACGACGTGATCTCGATGGGGGGCACCTTCATCCGCCTCGTCGACCAGGGCCACGAGGTCCACGTCGCGTACCAGACCTCCGGCAACATCGCGGTCTTCGACGAGGACGTCGTGAGGTTCGCGGACTTCGCCGCCGACTACACGGAGGCCTTCGACCTGGCCGGCGCCCGTACGGCAGACCTGCTGTCCGGGGTGCGCGAGTCGCTCCAGAGCAAGAAACCCGGCGACGTGGACACCCCGGAGATTCAGACCATCAAGGGCCTCATCCGCCGCGGGGAGGCCAAGGCCGCCTGTCGCTACGTCGGGATCGACGACGAGCAGATGCACTTCCTCGACATGCCCTTCTACGAGACGGGCACCGTGCGCAAGAAACCCATCGGCCCGGAGGACATCGCGATCGTGAATGAGCTCCTCAACGAGGTTCGCCCGCACCAGATCTTCGCCGCCGGCGACCTGTCCGACCCACACGGTACGCACCGCACGTGCCTCGCCGCCGTCATGGAGGCCTTCCGGCAAAACCAGCACACCGACTGGGCGCAGAACTGCTGGGTGTGGCTCTACCGCGGCGCCTGGCAGGAGTGGAGCGTCGAGGAGACCGAGATGGCGATCCCGATCTCGCCGGACGAGCTGTTGCGCAAGCGCCGGGCCATCTTCAAACACCAGAGCCAGAAGGACCGCCCGCTCTTCCCCGGCCACGACACCCGCGAGTTCTGGCAGCGCGCCGAGGAGCGCAACCGCGCCACGGCCCGCGCCTACGACGCGCTCGGGATGCCGGAGTACGAGGCGATCGAGAGCTTCCGGCGGTGGCACCCGTGAGGAGCCGCCTCACAGCGCCCGCACGGCCTCCGTCAGGGTCTTCGCACTGCTCCCGATGTAGATCTGGTCCTTGGCCACCATCACCGGGCGGTTGAGGAAGGTGTAGTGCTCGAGGATCAACCTCCGGTAGTCCTGCTCGCTGAGCTCCTGTTCGTGGAGCCCGCGCGCGCGGTACAGGCGGGCCCGCCGCGAGAAAAGTGGCTCGTAGCCACCGGCGAGGTTGGCCAGCTGGTCGACCTCGGCCTCGGTGAGGGGCTCGTCCTTAATCTCGCGCAGGGTCCAGTCGGCTAGGGAGTGCACCGTGGCGAGCACGCGCTGGCAAGTGTCGCAGGGGGAGATGTAGTAGATGGTCGGCATGGGGTGAAGATCGGGTGAGGAGTTCGAAGTTTAGAGTTCCCAGTTCGAAGTTCGAAGTGCGCTGGAGGTCTCGTCCTGTGGCGTGGGTGAGCGCAAGGCAGGCCACACTTCACTACTTCACGCTTCACACTTCACCACCTGGCCGATCGCACTTTCAGCTCCCGGTAGCCGAAGGTCGAGTCGACCACCCGCTCGAAGGTGAAGTCTCGGCTGGCGCCGATGATGATCTCGGCCGTGGTGTAAAGCACGTTGCCGTCGAGGAGGTGCCCGCCTACCGTTCGGCCGGTCGAGTCGGCCTTAGCTCCCCGTGCTCCCGAAGCCGCCCGCGCCCCGCTCGCTGTCGTCGAGGGTGTCCACCTCCACCCAGGCGATGATGCCGTGCTTGGCCAACACGAGTTGCGCGATGCGCTCGCCGGGCTCGATGGTCTGGGGCTCGGGACTGAGGTTGATGATCGGCACCCGCAGCTCACCGCGGTAGTCGGAGTCGATCGTGCCGACGGCGTTAACGCAGGTGAGGCCCCTTCTGAGCGAAAGCCCCGAGCGCGGCCGGACCTGGCCCTCGTAGCCGTAGGGAATCTCGACGGAGATGCCGGTCGGGATGAGGCGTCGCTCGAGGGACTGCAGCGTAACGGCCTCCGCGAGGTGGGCACGCAGGTCGACCCCGGCACTGCCGGTGGTTTGGTAGTCGGGCAGGGGGAAGGGGGAGTGGTTGACGATCTTGACGTCGGTGCGCATGGTGGGAATTTGGAAGGGCGCTATGGTAACGCGGGCGAGTCGTCTCGACTCTGCTCCGAGGTGGAAATATAGGCGGGGATCACTCGTCGTAGAGGTCGGCGGGCGCATCGAGGACCCAAGGTTGGTGGCCGAAGTACTTCCAGTCGACCTTGGCGAGGTCCACGGTGGGGGCGTAGAGCGGGTGCGGCCCGCGGCCATTGAGGAAGACACGGCTCTCGGTGACGTAGATCGCGACGTCGGACCAACCGCGCTCCTGGCGGTAGTGCGTGCGCAGGCGCTGGACCCACTGGTAGAGGAAGTCGGGTTTGGTGGCGACGCCGCCCTGCTGTTTTGGCGAAAGCCCCAGGGCCCTCGGGACGGGCTCGCGCTCCCCGGTCGCGGGATTGACGGCCGCGAGGGCGACGGTGCCGTGCTTGCTGCGGGTCATCATGCGCCAGCTGAGGCGGTGGCCCTCCTCGGTCCAGTTGACGTCGCCGGGGATGAGGTGGTGACGCAGGGGCAGGAGGACTTGCACGAGGAAGAACAGCAGGAAGGCGGCTGTCGCCAAAACCGACATCGCGGCCGGGGCCGGGGGCGTGAGGGCTGTCGCCAAAACGTCCTCTCGATCGGTGCCGGCGCGGGTGACAGGTTTTGGCGCAAGCCCGAACCACCGCTCGACACTCTGCGGCGCGAAGAAGAACACCGTGAACGCGAGCACGAGGTACGGGAAGATGCCGATGCGGAAGACGACCGAGTTGAAGAGGTTGAACGCCAGCAATCCGCACCAGGCGAAGCGGCGCGTGGGGCGCCACCACAGCAAGGGGACGATCGTGGCGTCGAAGGCCAGCGCGCCGTAGGTGATGAAGGCCTGGAAGAGCGGGACCTGTAGCGCGTCCCCGATGAGGAAGAAGCGCGCCTTGCCGGCGAAACCCGCGCGCACGAAGTCGCCATTGAGCCAGCCCGGATAAAGCTTGGCCACGGCCCCGTAGCTGAACACGACGAGGAGCAGGAGCCTGGCGCCGAGCGCGATCCAGTGCGGGTGGGTATACCCAATGGTGCCTCGTCGGCGGGCGTCGAGTGAGGCGCGCTCGGCGGCCTGCGGCACCAGTGCCATGGCCCAGGACAGCAGCACGACGAGGTAGTAGTGGTTGTTGTAGCTCGTCTTCTGCGCGAGGTAGGCGGCCGTCCAGAGGAGGGCCAGGGTCGCGGCACTGAGGCGGTAGCGGTAGCCGAGCATGACGCCGGCGGCGGCCACGCCCATGACGGCGAAGTGGAGGTAGGCCACGGGTCCGGCGAGCGCCTCCAGGAAGTCGAACCCGAGGAAGGGGAAGTTGTATTCGCGCGACGCGAGATTGGTGTGCACCCAGCCCGTCATGAGCGCGCCCCAGGACTCGATGAGCATCAGGGCGCCGAACGCCACGCGCCACACGACGAGAGGGGCATTGCCGACGGGGCGGGCGAGGGTTCGGCGGAGTTCCATCATCGACGGCATGGGCGCGGGGAGTGTGCGAGGGCGGCGCGCCAAGTTGCGCGACATCGCCGCAGGCACGGGGGCGGTTTGCCGCGATCCGAATTATTTTAGTGTTATTTGCATACTCATTCTAATGGCTAGTTATGCGATTCGAAAGTCTACTCCTCCCCGCCTTCGCCGCCGTAGTCCTCGCGTGCGGCGGCAAGCTCGACGCCACCACCGACGCTAAAGTCGATGCTACCGACGCCACGGCCACGGCCGCCGCCGTCGGAGCCTGGCGCCCGCTACTCGACGGCAAAGATCTTTCTGGCTGGCACAAGTACGGCGGAGGCCCCGCCGGTGAGGCCTGGAAGGTCACGCCCGACGGTAGCCTCACGCTCGACGTCACCAACAAGGGCGACCACGGCGTGGTGGGCGGGGGCGACCTCGTCACCGATGAGAGCTTCGAGGACTACGAGCTCGAGCTCGAGTGGAAGATCGCCGACTGCGGCAACTCGGGCGTCATCTACAACGTCATCGAAGAGGACGGCCTGGCGTACCCCTGGCTCACGGGCCCGGAGATGCAGGTACTCGACAACAAGTGCCATCCCGATGCCAAGATCTACAAGCACAAAGCTGGCGACCTGTACGATCTCGTGGCCGGCGACAGTCTCGTGGTCAAGCCCGCCGGCGAGTGGAACACCGCGCGCCTCGTGAATCGCCCCGGCAAGGTGGAGCACTGGCTCAACGGTAAACGGATGGCGGTGTACGACAACACCGGCGACGGCTGGCGGCAGATGATTGCCGGGTCGAAATTCAAGGACATGCCTCGGTTCGGGGAGTCAACCTCCGGCAAGATCGCACTGCAGGACCACGGAGACCAGGTGTGGTATCGGAATGTGCGCGTGCGGGAGTTGTAGAGCCGTCTAGTCTTCGCCGCGGGCGCGGCGGAGGCCCTCGAGGTCCGCGCGGTCTTTGGGGCGGTTTATTATGGTCTTGTTAGCGACTAAATCCTCATAGCTGATAGCGTACACGTCAAACTCGCCAATTTCGACAATAAATGCGCGTTTGCGCGCCTCCCGAAAAGGGACAGTCGGTGGATAACTCGGTAACAGGTCGAGCGTGTACCGGTCGTTGTTGAGCTTGATGAACGATTTGGTCGGATCGACTTGTTGCTGTTCGTGAATGCGACTTAAATCAAATTAGAGCTGTTCAAGTGCGCGCAGTAGCGTAAAATAATTGAACAGCGTAGGGTTGTACCAGATGTCCACATCGACGCGGTCGGCATAGCTGCCGTCGCTGAGGGTCGTCGGACGGTAGTGTCCGTGAAAATTGACTGCCGCCCCACCGACCACCGACGATCAGCTACTCGACTTCGTGTGCCTCCAGGGCGGTGATAATTTCGAGGACGATTTCGTGGTAGGTGTTCATCGTTACGATTCTCTTGAGCTCTCGCTGGCTTTCAGCTTTTCGGCTTTAAGCCATTCTAGATAACTCTCGAAGACTCGCTTCTCTTCAGGCGTGGACTCTCGATTGTGCTCATCGGCTTTCATCTCCTCGATGCTGCCATAGACCCTGACCGTCGTGGTCGCTTTTGCCCCTTTCATGCTTAGGCTAACGCAATTCGTAAACGATTCGTTCCTCAGTCCCCGTCCGTCACGCACCCCTCACTCGCCGTGCTCACGCTCCGAGCGTACTTCAGCAGTAGGCCGTGCTTTGCACGCAGGGGCGGCTGCACCCACGCCGCTCTTCTGCCTTCCAGTTCGCCTTTCGGCAAAACCACTTCTAGCGTATTTGCCTCGGCGTCGATGATGATTCGGTCGCCATTTTTGACGAGGGCGATCGCGCCGCCGTCCTGGGCCTCGGGCGTGACGTGACCGACGACGAAACCGTGTGTCCCGCCGGAGAAGCGGCCATCCGTGACCATCGCGACTCGCTGGCCAAGACCCATGCCCATCACGGAGGCGGTGGGCTTGAGCATCTCGGGCATACCGGGGCCACCTTTCGGTCCGCAGAAACGGATGACGAGCACATCCCCCGCCGCTACGCCCCCGCCGAGGATGGCGGTATTGGCCTCATCCTCTGACTCGAAGACCTTAGCCGTGCCCTCGAAACGCAGACCTTCCTTACCGGTAATCTTGGCGACGCTGCCGGCCGGGGCGAGGTTGCCGCGCAGGATGCGGATGTGGCCGTCGGGTTTGATCGGGGCGCTCACCGGGTGGATGATGTCCTGACCGGCGCGGAGGTCCGGGACGGCGGCGAGGTTCTCGGCCATCGTTTTGCCGGTCACGGTCATACAATCCCCGTGCAGCAGGCCCTCGGCGAGCATCATCTTCAGGACGCCCGGTACGCCGCCCACGTCGCTCAGGTCCTCCATGACGTACTTGCCGGAGGGCTTGAGGTCGGCCAAGTAGGGGGTGTTGTCGGAAGCCCAACGGAAGTCGTCGATGCCGAGCGGCACGCCGACCGACTTGGCGATCGCGATGAGGTGGATGACGGCATTGGTAGAACCACCGAGCACGATGACGAGTCGCATGGCATTTTCGAAAGCCTCGCGGGTCTGAATGTGGCTCGGGCGCAGGTCGAGCTCGAGGCAGTGGCGGATGGCGGCGCCGAGGCGGGCCACGTCCTGGTGTTTTGCGTCACGCGCGGCGGGTGCGGAGGAGTTAAACGGCAGCGCCATCCCGAGCGCCTCGATGGCGGAGGCCATGGTATTCGCGGTGTACATGCCGCCGCAAGCCCCCGGCCCGGGACAGGCGTTGCGGATGATCTCGTGGAAGGTCTCCGGCGTGATCTCGCCAGAGCGCAGTTGCCCCGGCGCCTCGAAACTGGACACGATGTCGAGTTTGCGCTTGCCTGCACAACCGGAGGCGATGGTACCGCCGTAGACGACGATGGCCGGCCGATTCACGCGGTTAATGCCCATCAGGGCGCCCGGCATGTTCTTGTCGCAACCCACCACGGCTACCGTGGCATCGTACCACTGCGCCGAGCTCACCATCTCGATCGAGTCCGCGATCACCTCACGGCTCGCCAGCGAGAAGCGCATTCCCGAAGTCCCCATCGATATTCCGTCGGAGACCCCGGCGGCGTGGTAGGTGAGTCCGATGAGGTCGGCCGCGTTGACGCTCGCCTTAATCTCGTCGGCGAGGCCGTTGAGGTGCATGTTGCACGGGTTGCCGTCCCAGCCGAGGCTGCAGATCCCTACTTGCGCCTTGTGCAGATCCGCGTCGGTGAGGCCGGCCGCGTGGAGCATCGAGCGGGCGGCCGGGAGCTCATCGTTTTGGGTGATGGTGCGGGAGAAGTGATTGAGTTGGGTGGTGGTGGACATGAAGGGGTGCGGGGTGCTTAGGTGCGGGGTGCTTAGGTGCGGGGTGC
>JBGTKC010000025.1:0-8417 GCA_041744755.1 Saprospiraceae bacterium | reverse complement strand
CCCGGATCTGCTCGACCGGTAAAAAGCGCCAACCGCTGATGCGCGTTCTCGAAGGTACTCCCGCGCCGATTCGAGCCATCGTGCTCCGCCTCCGCGTCGAAGAGGAAGAAGCCAATCAGCACCGCGTAGGGAAAGCGCCGGTGGAGGGTGACGCTCTCAAAGAGTAAATCACCTCGGCGATTGGTGAGGTTTTTCTGAAACCTACCGCTCTTGCCGTCGCGCCAATTGATCGTTTTGATGGAGCCGCCTAGTAGCAGTCCACCTTCCGCAGAGGCACAGGTAACGTCTACTTTTTTGGCGCCGATGCCGCCCGACATCCGCCGTTCCTGACCCACGGTGTTGCCAGCTTTGTCTTGTGACGGCTGCATGCCCGGTACGCCAACATCCGCCAAGGACGCTGCAATCGCACCGGCCAGGGCGTGCGACATTGCCTCGGAGTAAGCTTTCTTCTCGCTCTGCGTGCCGCCCTCGGGTTTTGCCGGAAGGCTATTCAGCGCTTTCAAGACGCGATCTATCGCCTGGGGCTTCATAGGGAGAGTTGCAGCTGGTCTTCGAGAAATAGCTCGCGCCGACCCACGTCTATCGATACCGGAAGCCGCTTCAGTAATGTGCTTTGTATCCTGAGGTAGCCATTCGCCGCTCGCTGTGCGTGGGCTGCCAGCCAATGTAGACTTTCCGGCTTTGAGACTTCTCCAAATAGCTCATCGAGGCTAATGCCCTCCTTCGGCACTAAGTAGTAGACACTGTGTCGCGGCACGATACTGCCTCGTCGATCAAAGTAAAATTTCGGCGCTGGCGTAATGTCTTTACACAGGAGTTTAGGCCTGAGTAGGTGATGCATCGCCGGCGTCTCGTGGAAGGCGTACCAAGGTTTCCGTTGCGCGCAACTCCGGGCTTCGAGCGACGTGCGTTTTGGCGAAAGCCAGCGTAACAACTCTTCCGCCGCGACCTCATCCAACAGCCGACCCCGCTCGTCGTAAGGCATTAGTATTTGCTCGGTAGCTACTGGATTGCCAGCCCCGTTTAACTGCCTGCCCGACAACGTCGGCCGCGCGAAGGAGCGTAAGTGCGCGGGGATCTCGGTCGCGGGTTGCACGAATACCTCATCCAAACCAGTGGCCGGTCCGCAACCGATGCGCTCGCAGAGGTCGGCAAGGGTCGTGGAGCCATCTACCTCGCCTAAATCAATTGGTTTAGCCCTGAGGGAAGGCCAATCTTGCGCTTTTGTCGAGAGTTGAATTGCCGTATCCGATCCGTCTCTATATTCGACTACGGTAGCGGTGCGCGGCGGTGCTTTCGAGATTTGTGTGACGAGTGGATAGGTCACGTAGCCCGGAAAGGCATCCTCGGCCACAAAGGCAAGACGCTCGATCTGTTGAGCGGCGATCAATTGGCGCAATCGCTTTGCACTGGCCACGTAAAGCCACTTCTCCGGGGTCACGAGACTCATTCGGCCCCCGGGATTGAGTAGCCCCAGGCTTCGCTCGAAGAACAGCATGTACAGATCGAAGCGTCCGGTAGCGGTTGCGAATCGACGCCGCATTCGCTCACGGTCGGCAACTGCGATATTGACGAGCGATACGTAAGGTGGATTGCCAATGACGTAGTCGGCTTTCGCCAAAACATTTTCCGCGAAAAGAAAGTCGGCCTCGATGATTTGGATACGCTCGCAGTCTACGAATTTGGTACGAGCGGTTTGGGCACGGCTAGCATCCATCTCGACGCCGGTCACTCGCGGTGTTCGCGCTCCTGTACGCTCGCAGTAGCGCAGCACGCCCGAGATAAAGTCGCCGGCGCCACAGCCGGGATCGACGACGTGATCAGCGGCGGATAGCTGCCGGCCGGCGAATAGCCGCCCCACCATCTCATCTACCAGCCACTCTGGCGTAGCCACAAACCCATCCGCTGTTTTGGCGACCGCCATATCTCCGCAAGGTAAGCGGTGCGGACAGCTCCCGGCAGTTGCGTTCCCAACGGCGACCGACCTTCAGCTACTCCGAGGTGCGTCGACCGATACGCCCTGTCGTTCGCTTCTTTATCACCCCCACGTCGTCACCATTAACGCGGGCGGGAAGCCTGTAGTGAGCCAAGAAGGCTAGAAACTGATCCCTGACTATAGCTTCGAGGTTGCTCCGAAGCTCAGCGTAGTCTCCGTGCCGAAAGCTTACGATACGTGGACGCAGATTGCGCAACGAGAGGATCGTCGACTCCGTCGGCGAGCGCAATGAGAAGACACACCGTGAGTAACTGCGTCGGAGGCCGAATCATCGGCGCAGCTGGGATTGCCAAAGGGAAAAAGATCGTCACGCAGATCGGCGGCGGAGAGCAACTTCAGAAGAAGTACCCCGAACTGCCGTGCATCACGAAATTGAAGTGCCTTGTGTTGCGGACAGCAACTTCGCTTCTTTCAACGGAAACCTCGCCAACCACATCACTGCCTTCAATCTCTTCGATATACCGACCGATCCGGCGCACCGGAAGTTCGTAAATTCCTACATCTACATGAAACGGGTGTAGGATTGGAAACAGTGATAATAGATGCCTAGCGGATCTTGACACCTTGCCTTAATCAATTCGCACCGCCATCAGCTATTGCGCCCTCACGGCAACGCGTCGGAGTGCTCCAAAGCCGAAGCCACTATCCAGATATGTCGTTCGCCTTTCGGCAAAACGCAAAACGCCCGCCGATCCTCAGACCGACGGGCGTCCACGAAGCCTAAAGTAGGCTCACCTCAGCGCGGATCTACACCCGCGGTGGAAGCGGCTTATCGATAGCGCTGCTCGACTTAGTTTCTTTGCGGAGCTTGCTGAAGAAGTCTTCCATCTGCCGGCCGGCCGCCTCGCGGCCGCCGAGTCCGAAGCTGAGGGCAAACGCCACGGCGAGGGCGCCGAGCGTGAGGCCGAAGGCGAGATTCACGATGTCGTCGGCGAGGCCCATGGTCCGCAGGGCGATCGCGAGGAACAGGCCCAACACCGCGAAGCGCGCGATCGACGCCAAGAAGGTGCTCCCCTGGCTGTCGGCTACTGCGGCATAAGCGAAGTTCGCGATGGCGTTACCGATGGCGAGCACCAAGAGACCGAACAGGATCTGGAGCGTGAGCTCGAAGATTTCGTTGAGGAGGTACGAGAGCTGTCCGAAGTCGAGGATCTCGACCGCGGTAAGCACGCCGCTGAACATGATGAAGAAGAACACCAGCCCGGCGACGACGCCACTGAGCGAGGTGCGGCCCGCGATACGGCTCAGGCCCATACGGCTCATGAACACATCCGCGTTCACGCCGGCCATGAGGTTGCCGACGAACTTCGAGACGAATTTAGCGAGGTAGTAGAACACCACCAGCACAATCACCGCGCCGAAAAGCTTCGGTAGGTACGCGAGGACGTCTTGCAGCATATTGGTCGCCGGGCGGCTGATGGCCTCGATGCCGAGGATATCGATGGCCGCGATTAGGATCGGGACGAAGACGATGAAGAACACGATCTGCCGAGCCACGTTGGCCCAGTTGATCCGGTCCGAGAAGCCGAAGCGCTCGCTCAGTCCCTCGATCCCCGTAACCGCCAGCGCCACCAATTCGCCCAGGAGCGTAGCGATGACGTAGCCGGCGAAAGCGAGGATGCCCGCGCCCACGAGGCGTGGCAAGAAGCTGAAGAAATTGCCGACGAGATTCTCGAGTGGCGTGAGGGCCCTGTCGAAATCTAGGATATCGAGCACGATGATCAGCACCAGCACCATCAGCACGTAGTACGTGAGTTTGCCGATCAGAGAGGCGATGTTGACGTTTCGTCCCTGCGAACCGCGGTCGACGCGGTGCTGGAGTCCGGAGTTCGCGACGAGATTTCTCACGAGGCCACTGATGGCCTTGGCGATGAAGTAGCCGATGATGAGCACGAGGATGGCACCGAGAATGCTCCCGATGCTCCCGGGTTGAAGACCCAGCGCGAGCGAGATCCTGTTAGAAAAGTTTGTAATAGAGTCCATATGGAGGTTGTTTAGCCGCGACAATGAGGTCGCTACGCTAGTTATGGTATTTTCAGTCGGAGATGTTCAATGGCCGTGACGCCTTAGTAGTCACGTGGCTCGTATCAGCAGACCGCGGAGGGTAAGATAATGCACTGCAAACTTTCGTTATCCACAGGCTCAATCCGAGGCCTTAATTACGGATTACGCCGTGCATGTAGTGGTTCTCACGATTAGTTACGTATATAAATTGATGAAATCTCAAACTAGCGCAATTATGCGTCGGTGCTACTCAACTCCATATTCCCGGGGTTGGACCGAGCTGAGATCGGCGCTCGCGGTGGCTCACTAAGATGGGAGCCCCTGCAGGGGCCGGCCAGGTCAGCGCGTGCAGCACTCAGTCCCGATCCAAAGGTAAGTCCTAAGTAAAGGGCCCGGGTCGGCCCAAGCGAAGCTGGGGGATGCCGTCCCGGACCCTGGACCGTAAGGTGCGGATCAATGTAGATTAGCTACCGGTGCACAGCGGCGTTCGGTGGTGCCACCGCCGAGCTATCGCCTTAGCGACTACCCAACGCCTACGCTCGCCTTAATTCTCGAACTCGAAGCTCACCTCGATATTGGTGTCGAGGAGCTTGGATACGGGGCAATTCTTCTCGGCGTGGCGGAGCTTTTCTTCGAAGTCAGTCTCAGAGATCTTCGGGACCTTGGCCTGTACCTTGATTTTTGACTGCGTGATCGCACCGGAGTCGAGGCTGATGGTACAGGTGCTCGTGAGTTCGGTCGCCTCGTAGCCGGCCTCCGTGAGGTTGGCCGCGAGTTGCATCGTGAAGCAGCCGGCGTGCGCGGCGGCGATAAGCTCCTCGGGGTTGGTACCGCGCCCGTTCTCGAAGCGGGTCTTGAAGGAGTATTGCGCCTCGTCGAGGACGCCGGATTTGGTGGTGAGGTGCCCTTTGCCCTCCTTGATAGTGCCGTTCCAAACGGCGGTCGCATTGCGATCCATGGTGGTGTGTGTTTGTAAAAGGCGAGCAACGCGAGGGTCGACAAATGGTGCGATCCAGGCAGCAATCCCTCAAGCATAACCCGGGTGCTACGCCACGCAATCGCGTTTTCGCGGCGTCATCGCCGGGGTGCGCCGGGGGATCACGCGGTCGGCAAATGACATTGCCGGCCCCTTTCGAGCTACCGTACTCCTCGGTGAGAGCGGCGGGGCCCCGAGATGGATAGCTACCCGGTGCCTGCTGCCGGCCTCCCCGGGGCAGGAGCCTTGGTCTGCGATAGGTTCGCTAACCAGAGGAGGGCGCCCATGATCAGCAGGGTAACAACGAGAATAGCCAACACACTTATTGCCACACCCGAGGTGCCGACGGTCGCTAAGTCAAGGAACGGGTAGGGGAAATAATCAACGAGACTCCCTCTCGCCAGCACAAAGCCCAAGTAGGTGATGGGGTAGGCCAGCCAGGGTGCCACCTGCCGAAAACGTTGGCGGCCCTCCCGTCCGAATAGCCACCAGTAAACCAGCACGTAAGCCGGGATGACGGTGTGGAGCAGCTCGTCGACGACGCGTTGCATGCCCTGCGGCTGCCAGGTCCCCCGCAACACGAACTGGTAGACGAGTCCGACGATCAAAATGAAGGTCGTGACGGCCGTGAGGGTGCTGGGCCGTGCGAGGAGCGCACTCGGTTTTGCCGAAAGGCCGAAAGCGCGCCACGTAAAGTAGACTGCGACCAGGAGGTTGGTTAGGATCGTGAAGAAGCTGAAGAACCGGACGACCGTCTCGACGACATCCGCCTGCCGGTTGTACATCATCAGCACGAATTGGGTGACGAGTGCGAACCACCCCAGGAGCATACCGACCGTGTCAAGATTCCTCCGCATTGCGAGAGATTGCGCCCTTCGAAGCGACAAACTACGCCCAAAGGCCCTTCAACAATTTAACCCTTCAACAACTCAACAATTAAATCCTCACCTCCGCCCGCAAAAAGTAGTTGCGCCCCGGCGCCGGCTGGTAGTAACGATTCCCGAACTGCGGATTGATGTCGTTGCCGAGCGAGTAGCGCACGTCGCCGAGGTTGTCGACCCCGCCCGAGACGCGGATACCCGTTTTGCCGGCTATCACCGGTACGAGGTCGTAGCTCGCCTGCAGGCGCATCACCACGAAGGCGTCCGCGACTACCGTGCCCGCGTCATTGAGGGGATTCACTGATTCGTAACGGACGTTGAAGTCGAGGGACACTAGGTTTTGCCGAAAGCCGTAGCCGCCGTGCAGCAAGACGTCGAGCGTGTGCTCAGGGACGCCCGCCATCGGCCTTCCGGCAAAACTCACCCCGTCCACTTCGTAGTCGAGGTAGCGGTAGGGTTGGAAGCTGTAGGCAGGACTCAGCGACACCTCACTCGAACGCGCGGCAGCGTTTTGCCGAAAGGCGAACCACTCAGCGGCCAACTCTAGTCCCGGCTGCCGCGCCGAACCGCTGTTGCGGAACAGCTGCACCTGGCTCACGTCCTGGAAGGTGGTGATCGTCTCGGAGAGGCGCGTGTAGTAGGCGTTGGCCTGCGCGGAAAACCGATTGCTCGGGCGGTAGACGGCGAAGATCTCCGCGGAGGTCCCGCGCTCGGGCTTGAGTTGCGTATTCAGCGAACCTTCGTTGGTGCGGAACTCCCTAAGTGTCGGTGCGGAGGTCCCTTGCGCGACCGAGGCCGTGACGCTAACCTCTTGCGATGTGTAGGTCAGCGCCGCGCGGGGTGCGAAGAAGGGCGCGAAATCAGACCCCGCCGAGGTCGGCCGACTGCCGCGTTCGAAAGTCCGCTGGATGGCGTAGTCCTGCTGCGTGACGCTGGCCCCGACGGAGTAGCGAAGGCTACCGAGATTGCCTTCGACTTGCGCGAAGGCCATGAAGCGCTCGGTCTGGATGTCGTCAGCGTACTGTAGGTCGCCCGGCGAGCCACCGTCCGGATCGTACTGCCGCGAGTCTCTGAACTCCGCCTGGACTTCGCCCCCGAAAGCGAGCTCCGTACCTGGCGTGACGCGGTAGCTGCCGCCGGCCCGGGCGCCGAGACCCACGTTGGTCTCGCGCTTGTGGTTGACGTTAAACGGATTATCGAAGCGGAAGCCCGAGAGCTGTGGCGTGAGGTAAAGCCGCACATTTTGGCGCTCGGCCTCGATGGTGGTGCCGACCAACACGTTCTCGTAGTCGATCGCCGCCTGCGCCTCGGCGCTCCCCGCACGGGCCTGCGTCGGATCGCCGGCGAATTGCTCGGCCGTCAACGCCCCGGGCAATTCGTAGTCGAGCCGCGTGGCCAGCGCATGCGTATTGGTGCGTACCCGCCAACCTTCGCCGGTGATGCTCTGGAGTACGGGCGAGTAGATGCTCAGCTGCGCCGTCGAGCGTCGTAGCGCCGAATGGTCGCGGTAGTTGTCGCCCGTGCGGTGGTTGACGCGGATCTCGACGTGCGGCTTCAGCGAGTCCCGCCCGAGGCCGACGGTGCCGCCGAGCACGCGCTGCCCGTAGCTGCCCACCTGCACGTTCGCCTGCGCACCGGCCTTGGCGCGGGTATTCAAATAAAGTGTGCCACCTAGTGGGCTACCCGCGCTGACGTCGTTCGGTCCTTTTCCGACGTCGACCTGGTCGATGTTGCCGAGGGCGACGAAGTTGAGGGGTGTGTCCCCGCCGGGCTCGCTGAGCTGGAGGCCATTCCAGTACACCCGCACATCTCGCACGCCGAAGGGGCTACGCCGACCCGTGCCCCTGATGAGCACACGGTAGCTGCCCGGCGCGCGACTCTCGAAGCGCACGCCCGGCACGCGATTCAGGGCGGGGGTGAGGTCGCTTGCGCCAAAACGCTGGATGGCGCGCTCGTTGACCCTGGCGGTAGGAATGGTCGCGTAGACTTCAGTTCGCGCGACTGTCACCTCCGCGCCGGGCAGTTGTTGTGGCTCGAGCAGGGTGTCGAGCGGCAGTGGGACGACGGCGGGGGCTTGCGCCAAAACGCTCGAGGTCCAGATCGCCAGTAGGCTCAGGTATTGAAACTTCACGGCTTGCGAACGTCCTACCCTTGGAGGGGTTGTTTGGTTAGGAGCTTGTTTGGTTATTTGATGACCCTCCGGACGGCCCGCCCCGGCGCACGCCAGCACAGCCACCAAACAACCATCCAATCAAACTACCCCCTTCTATGATGACCGCCCTCCACACCCTCGCCGACCTCGACGCCGCCATTGCCAAGAGCCACGAGCACCCGATCGTGCTTTTCAAGCACTCCGTGACTTGCCCCTTCAGTGCCCGCGCCCAGGAGCAGGTCGCCAACGCCAAGCACGACGCGGAGATTTACGCGATCGTGGTGCAGTACTGCCAGGAGTTGAGCGACGCGATTGTCGAGAAGCTGGGGGTGGAGCACGAGAGTCCGCAGGCGATTATCGTGGAGGCTGGGAAGGCGACGTGGAGTGGGTGGAGGAAGGAGATTACGA
>JBGTKC010000024.1:0-1959 GCA_041744755.1 Saprospiraceae bacterium | reverse complement strand
CTGCGCCTCCGGGTCCTGCAACCGGATGAACACCTACGACTGGCTCACCGTCCGCGGGATCCGCGATGTGGCCGACCAACACTTCGTCGAGGTCTCCTTCAAACGCGGTACCCGCAAGGACTTCTTCTACTGCCCGCCTGAGCTCGGGATTTCCACCGGGGACACCGTCGTGGTCGAGGCCGAGAAGGGCACCGACACCGGCTACGTGACGCTCTCCGGCGAGATCGTCTTCGCGCAGATGCGCCGCCGCAAGGTCAAGGCCTCCGAGGTACAACTCGACGTTATCCGATGTGCGCACGAGCGCGACATCGAGCGCCTCGCCGAGGCCCGGCAGCTGGAATTGTCGAGCCTCGTGCGGGCCCGCGTCCTCACCTACGCCACCGAGTCGCCCATCAAACTCACCGACATCGAGTACCAAGCCGACTTGCGCAAGGCGACCTTTTACTACACGTCCGAGGAGCGGGTCGACTTCCGCGAACTCATCAAGAGTCTTTCGCGCGAGTTCAAGGTGAGCGTCGAGATGCGCCAGATCGGCGCCCGCCAGGAGGCCGCTCGCATCGGCGGTATTGGGAGTTGCGGGCGCGAGTTGTGCTGCTCGACCTGGCTCACGGACTTCAAAAACGTCAACACGTCGGCGGCGCGCTACCAGGGTTTGGCCCTTAACCAGACCAAGCTCTCCGGCCAGTGCGGTCGCCTCAAGTGCTGCCTCAACTACGAGCTCGACACCTACCTCGACGCCCTCGAGGATTTTCCTAAGAAGGCTGACAAACTTCGTTTTCCGAGCGGGCGGGCTGTTTTGGTGAAAACCGACGTCTTCAAGCGCCTCATGACCTACCAGGTCTCGTTCCTGAAGGTCCGCGGCCCTTACGTCACCCTCACCGTCGAGCAGGTCCACCGCGTCCTCAACACCCCCGATGCCGACGTTTCGATGCTCGTCGACATCGACAAGGATCGCCAGCAAGCCCTCGCCGCCGAATCCGCCGAAGAGTTCGACTACGAAGACGTCACCGGCGCCATCGACATCCCCCTCGAGAAGCGCCAGCGCGGCAAGAAATCCCGCAACACGTCCGGTGGCGGTCGCGGTACGCAAAGTCGCGCTGGTGGTTCAGACAAGTCCGACAATCAGCGCTCCGGCGGCGGCGACAGTGGCCGTTCGAAAGGTCCACGCAAGCCTCGCAATACCAGCAATACGCCTTCCGGCAAAACCAACGACTCCTCCTCCGACAACACCAATCGCGACGCCAACACGCCTTCCGGCAAAACGAACAACCGCCCACCCCGCCCCAAATCCAACCGCAACAAGAATCGCAACAGCGGCGAGAACGACGGCGGCGGAAATAGTGGTAGCACCAGCAGCATCGGCGGCGCAAACAACGACGGCAGCCCTCGCAACAACCAAGGCCCCCGCCCCGAAGGCGAGCGCAAACCCCGCCGCAACAACCGCAATCGCAACCGGAAGCCCGGCGGCGGCGGTAATAGCGGCGGTGGAGACAACAGCGGCGGCGGCGGCGAGTAGTGCCCCTACGCCCTCAACATTCACCCCTCCCAAAGCGTAGCTAGTAGACGTTGACCGCAATTACACAGGATTCGAATTGTAGTGACTGGATGGTGCTGTCGCTGGAGCCCTTCTCATCGTTTTGTAACCCCCCCGGCCCCCCTTATTCCGGTTTCGGCCGCAAGACCGCTTCGCGGCTTAGCGGCCGAAACCGGAACAAGGGGGGAGGCGACCGCGCTCTGCACTGGCCCTCCGTGGGCCATCCTCTCGTGCGCCGCAGGCCCCCCGAGCGAAGCGAGCAAACACGGTCGCCTCCCCCCTTGTCCGATTTGGCTCCCTGACCTTCGCTCCGCTCGGTCCGGGAGCTAAATCGGATAAGGGGGGCCGGGGGGGTTACAAAACGATGAGAAGGGCTCCAGCGACAGCACCATCCAGTCACTACAATTCGAATCCTGTGTAAATGC